>CANPIH010000066.1 GCA_947574085.1 uncultured Mycoplasmatota bacterium
TGGGAATTGATCGATTGATGCAACTTTTAACCAACTCTGATAATATTAAAGATTGCATTTTATTTCCGTTAATGAAACCAAAAGATTAAATTTCACAAAATTTTCACAAAAAAAAGACACAAATAGTCTTTTTTTTGTATTTTTTTGTGCTATAATTTTAATTAGGAGGTAGAAAATGAAAAAAATAAAAAGTATGTTTGAAAAACACGATCTATTAAAAATTGTTTTATTGGCTGTTTTAGTAACAATTGTTCTTACTTGGCTCATTCCAACTGGAACCATATCTGGTGGAACTTATACAAATGTTGGATACGCAAGACAAGGACTTGTTGATATTATGCTCTCTGGAGTGTATAGTGCAAATTTCTTTATTCAACAATTAATATTTATAGTATTTATTGGAATTTTTTATGGAATTTTGACTCATATTTCTGGATACAAAGCATTAATTAGTAGAATTGCAAATAAGTTAAAAGGAAAAGAAAAAGCATATGTACTTTTTAGTTCTTTTGTTATTACTTTATTAACAAGCTTTTTAAGTCAAACGTATGTAATTCTAATATTTATTCCATTTTTTATAAATATTGCAAACAAGATAAATTTGGATAAATTAACAACGTATTTATGTACATTTGGTTCTATGATTTTAGGAATTTTGGGTGCTACCTATGGAACAGAAGGATTTGTATATTTTATTAATTACTTAAATTATTATCAAGTAGTATCAATTACAGAAGAAATAGGAATTCGTTTTGGAATTTTAGTATTGGCTTACATTTTATTCAATTTCTTTACAATACGTCATATGAATAAACAAAAAAGTAATAAAAAAGAATATGAAAAAGTTGAAGACTTATTTTTAGTAGAGGAAGAAAAAAGTAAAAATATAAAAATATGGCCAATGGTAGCATTCTTAAGCTTAATAGTTATATTTACTATATTAGGATATGTAAATTGGAAAGATTGCTTTAATATAGATGTATTTAATAATTTTCATACATGGTTAACGGAATTAACAGTAGGAGATTATTCAATTATTTCCTACATTATTGGTAAAAATGCTACAGCTTTCGGAACTTGGGATTTATATGTTATTACAGTAATTATGGCAATTGTGTTGTTATTAGTAGGAATTGTTTATAGTATTAAAATTGACGATGCTATTGAAAATGCCATCGAAGGATTAAAAAAATTAATCAAACCATTATGCTTATTGCTATTAATATATATAGTATTTGTGTTTGTATATTGGAGTCCATTTACAGTAACAATATGTAATTGGATAACAAGATTAGCCAATGGGTTTAATCCTTTTTTAGCAACTATATCTGCAACAATTGCAAGCTTATTTCATATAGATTTTGGATATACTGGATATGTTCTAGGAGACATTTTAACTACAACTTATGGTTCATCTTTCAATGTTGGGATGTTAATTTATGTAGCAATGAACGGTTTAGTACAATTTATAGCTCCAACAAGTGCTATCCTATTGATAGGTCTTTCTTATATGAATTTGTCTTATAAAAAATGGATAATGTATATTTGGAAATTTGTATGTGCTATGTTGATACTATTGCTTTTAATATTTGCTTTGTTAACGTATATTTAAGTCATCTTAATTGATGACTTTTTTATGTAAAAGAAAGAATTATAAGAAACAATAAAAAATTTTAGACAAATGTTTTATCTTAAAGCAAGAAATATTCATAAAATACAATAGAGTTGATAATTATGAAGTTTATTAAAGAACAAATAAAATTAATAAAAGAAAAAGATCCAGCGTTAAAAAGCAAATGGGAAATTTTTTTATATCCAAGTTTTCTTGCACAATTGTATTATAAAATAGCTCATTTTTTGTATTTACATCAACGTTTTTTTTTAGCAAGACTTATTTCAGAAAAAGCAAAAAGAAAAACAGGAATTGAAATACATCCAGGAGCTAAAATAGGAAAAAATCTATTTATAGACCATGGAGCAGGTGTAGTAATCGGTGAAACTACTATCATAGGAGATAATGTTGAAATCTACCATGGTGTAACATTAGGAGGAACAAACAGTACTAATAAAAAAAGACATCCTACAATAAAAAATAATGTTTTAATAGGAGCTCATGCACAAGTATTAGGCAATATTATAATAGGAGAAAATGCTAAAATAGGTGCTGGAGCAGTTGTTTTAAACAATGTAAAAGCCAATACTACGGTCGTAGGGATACCTGCCAAAGTCAAAAAGGTAAGTAAAAATAATCAGTAAAGAGGTACATAAAAAATAAATGAAAGCAAAAAAAATAAGATTTAGACAAATTAAAAAGAAAAAAATATTGTTTTTATTTTTTACATTTGTAATATTTTTATTTTTATTTCAATTTCGAAGCAAAAACTATGAAATTAATTATGAAATAAAAGATATTTTAATAACAGAAAAATATAGTAGAAAAGAAAAAATTTATGAATTTCAATTTAAGTACATGGAAAAAAATTTTTATATGGAAATACCAAACTCTTATCTTTACTCTAAAAAAATAATTCAAGATGTTGAAATTAGAGAAAAAGAAGGTACTATTTGTATAATAGCCAAAAGTAAACACTTAAAAATATATCCTATATGTTTACAAAATAATGAATTTATTAGTTTTAATTTAATCAACGATGAAGAATTGATACCAAAAAATGCTAAAAAAGTGATTTCTTATGAAGAGAAAACATTTAAAAAAATAAAGTATTATCATTTGAATGGTAAAAAATATTTTATTTGGAATTATGAAGGCTTTGATATTTTAACCGAAAAAGAGCAAAAGGAATTACATTTATTTAATGAAGACATTTACAATATTCCATTGGTAAAAAAAGTAGGCCAATATCTTGTTATGGCAGATTATGATAATTCTTACGTCTTTCATAAATTTTATGTTATTGATAGCAAAAAAAATAAAATTAAAGAATTAAATTTAAAAAATGAGGTATCATTTGAATCCTATTTTTTAGGAAATTATGATAATAATACCTATCTTGTAGATAAAAAAAATGAAAATGAATTTGAAATTAATCCCAAAAAAATGCAAATACAAAATATTGTCAAAAATAATAAAGGAAGAATTTTAAAGGATGGTTTATGGAAATCTGTAGGTATGAATACACTTACAAACAATAATGTAAATTTTACCTATAAAGATAGAATTACTTATAATTTAGAAAATCAAACATTGTATCGAATACACAATAATTATAAAATTAAAATATCAAATCAGGCTGTAAAAGAAATTATCGAATGGGATCCAAATACAGTTTATTATCTTGTGGATGAGAAATTGTATTATTACAACGATCAAGATGGAGAGGTATTAGTATTAAGTAATTTTGAATGGAATTTCAATTTCAAAAATATGATTTATATTTTTTAACCCTTTTTTACGCCTAGCATATTTTATATTAGGAGTGGTTAAAAATGTACGATAAATATTCTATAAAAAATGGGGAAACTTTAAACCATGTAGCTAAAAAGTTTAACACGGATGTAAATGTTTTAAAAAGTATAAATAATATCTATTATGACGAACAAATTAGGGTTGGTATGGACGTAATTGTACCTAAAAATGAAGAAAATTATTTTAATTATTATGTTATTGAAAAAGGCGATAATTTGTATGAAATTGGTAGAAAATACAATATTAATCCAGAATTATTGGCTAGTATGAATGGACTAGATTTGGATGATTATATTTATCCAAATCAGGAAATCTTAATTCCAAAAAGTGGATACAGTTATTACATTACAAAAGAAGGCGATACTTTGGAAACCGTAAGCGATACTTTTAAAATAACTCAAGAAAAATTAATGGAAAATAATCCTGTGATTTATTTGTTATCTGGGCAAATTTTAGTGAAAAAAAATAAATAAAATAGGCACTTTGCTTCCTATTTTTTTTATGATATGATTAATAATAGAAAAGAGGGTTACGAATGATACTAAAAAAACCATATGCATTTTTAATTAAGTATTTTCGAATAATTCATTTATTACTTTTATTACCTATTTTTTATTTAATTAATAAAACAAATCAAATAAGCTCTTTTTTTAGATTGTATGTCAGAAATAATTATTCTACCGATAAAATCAATATTGCTACAGAACATATTAATTTTTTTATGTATATTGCGGTGCTTTTTATAATTGTAGTAGTTTTAACCATTTATTATTTGATGCGTCAAAAAAGAAAATCTACTAAATTGTATTTTTACACTATAATGTATTATATAGTTCTTTTTATGTTAATAGGAATTACACATAATATTTTAAGCAACATGGAATACAATTTAATATCTGCACAAACAGCCAGAGCCTATCGAGATTTATCCTTTGTTTTGTGTCTGCCTCAATACTTTTTCTTTGTTTATACTTTTGTACGTGGAATTGGTTTTGATATAAAAAAATTTGATTTTGCCAATGATCTTAAAGATTTAGAAATTACAGACATAGACAACGAAGAATTTGAATTTTCAGTTAATATAGAAGGATACAAAGCCAAGAGAACTTTTAGACGTTTTCTTAGAGAAATGAAATATTATATATTAGAAAATACTTTTATATTTGTTTGTATAATTTCTGTCTTTCTTATTTTTATAGGAACTGCTTTTTATTTAAATCATGAAGTATATAACAAAAGTTATTTTTTAAAAGATAAAATGACTCATAACCATTTTAATATTCAGATTACGGATAGTATTCTTACAAATATAGGATTAAATGGAAATGTAATAACTGAGGGTAAGTATTATTTAGTATTACAACTATTAATAGAAAACCGAACCAACAGCAATGAAGAACTAGACTATAATAACTTTCGATTGACATTAAATAATAAAAATATTTATCCCACTCTTGATAGAGGGGAATTCTTTATTGATTATGGTATTCCTTATGCTAAAGAAAAAATAAAAAAGCAATCTAAAGATTACTATGTATTAGTATATGAAATTGATGAATCAGAACTTTCTAATAAATACACAATTAAAATATTAGAAGGAATAAATTATAAACCTGGAGAAATTATCTCCAAATACAAAAATATACAATTAACTCCTAAAGTGATAAATGAAATCAAAGAAGATCAAAGTTTAAATTTAGAGAAAATAGTAAATTTAAAAAATTCAACTTTAGGGCTAACAACATTTAAAGCAAACTCTTATTATTTTAGTAATAGTTACACTTATGATTATACGTATTGTCTGCAAAATAAATGTACATTGCTAAAAGATAAAATTACTACTAATGTTTCAAGTACAATGGAAAAAACCATTTTGTTAGTATTATCAATAGAATATAGTTTAGATCAAAATGCCATTTACACTCAAAATATTTTATCCGATTATCAATTTTTTAATCAATTATTTAGTATTCGTTATCAAAAAGGCAATAAAACTAAAATTATTTCTTTAAATAATAAAACTACAAAAAATATGAAAGATACTTTAGTATTTGAAACAAGGCAAGAAGTTTTGGATGCTGATAAAATTGAATTATTAATTACTGTTAGAAATTATCGCTATAGTATTCTTTTAAAGTAGTTTTTGCATTATATAAATAAAAGAATTTTAAATAATATTCTTTTTTATTGTTTTATTGGTTCAAAAATTATCTTTAACTTAGATTTCGAATAGCGGCATTTCATTATAATATCTTAATGTTTTAAAGAAAATATTAACTATTTTATAAAATTCACCCATTTTATATCTCATCGTTTTCTTTATTTAATATCCATTTATTTTGGCTATAATTGTCAAAATAATTAATAAGATTAATACAAAAACATAGATTCCTATAGGAGAATTTTTCTCTTTAGAATTTGCTTCTTTTCCTAAATTATATAATTTTTGTTTTTCTGTTGAATTTCTGCCATAACAAGTCTCAAATTTTTCACAAGCACTATTGCTAGCATTAGTAAAATTTTTTATTGCCTTGCATTTGTAAATTCCATCACATTTAGAAGAATTTGTATTCATATGAACACAATCTGAACAATATTTACTCACTCTATTTGCCTCCTATATATATATTAAATTATATGGATTTCTATTTTTTTCTTTGTAATACTTACTTTTACTCTTTAATTCGTGTATTTGTTCCTCTATAGATTCAATTAAATTTTCTTGGATTAATACTTTGTCTAAATTATCATAGTATTTATTTTGTTTTTCTTACCATTTTCATCGCTAATTATAACTTTTTCGTCTATGTAAGTATATTCTTTGTTCATAAAAACCTCTCTAATTGCTTATTATTTTAACATATTTTTCTCTAAAATCAATCATAGCATAGAAAAAAGTAGACTAAAGTATTTTTCTTTTTGTCTACTTTTATCATACCACTTCAATCAAGTGCGTTTTATTTATACTCGAACTTTTTCGAGTTTCCTATCAATTTGGAGGGCCTAGTCGGATTTGAACCAACGATCAGGGAGTTGCAGTCCCACGCCTT
>CANPIH010000067.1 GCA_947574085.1 uncultured Mycoplasmatota bacterium
AGAGTTGTATGAATGTTGTGTAGACACAAGGCAATAATTAAGCAAAGGGCTTATAACCAAAATTGAGATGTTATTTAATATTTATGAAACTGACTTTAAAGATAAAAACATAAATAAAGAAATTAATAATCATTTGTACATTTATGATTATTGTTATTCATTAATGAATAAATAGACAAAGTAAAACCCTAGTAGTCTTATTGACTATTAGGGTTGCTTTTTTTATTTGGACTTAACTTTTTTACTAATGTCGGATATTTTTCTTGAATTTTTGGATTTTTTTCATAAATTGATATTAATGTATTATCAAGATTTTCCTCTCCACCATCTTCAATTTGTTGACATATTTCATCATGTTTTTGTTTATCATAACTATTTACAACTACTATTCCATATTCACTCTCATATGTAGTAACATATAACTCACACTCTTCAACAGGTGCTTCTTCAAATTTTTGATTTTTATACATATAATAAACACCATCAACTAAATATAAATCAATTTTATCTCTACCTTTAGTAATAGTAGTTGTACTTATTTCAACAGTTGAAGGATAAGTTTTTAGTAACTTTTCATCATAACTATAAACATAAGCATTATTTTGATCTCTAAAAACCATTATATAATCATAAAGTTTTATATCATTGAAACCTTGTCCATTTAAATATTCCAATTCATTTTTATCCCAACTATACTCTCCTTTTTTATATTTGGCTAACTCATATTGTCCATCTGCCATTTTTAGAGCAAAATACAATGTTTTCGCATAAGATAAAAAATTTAAATTTTTATATTCACAATAACCATTTATTTCAATTGATTCATATTTTGGTTCAATAATAGTTTCAGTACCATGAAGAATACCTTTTTTTCCATTTTTAGTTACTAAATAATAACTAGCACCTAAATATTCTACATCATCATAAGTATCTAATATAAGATGTTGTTTATCTTTTAATGCCCAAAAAATACCTTTAAATCCATTTTTTTCAAATATTACAGCACTACCAATATTTTCAATTATTTTACAATCACTTATTATTGGGGATTGGGTATTATTAGCAAGTAAAACAATATTACAACTTTCGCCATTATATAATTCATAAAAATAACTATTATAAATAGGAATTACTTTATCATATTTTGCATTTATTAAATAGTTATTCTTTGAACTTCTTGTAAATATTCCTTGTTTGCCATCTTTATTAAGAAAATAATCCCCATCTTTATACTCTATTCCGTCATATTCTATATTTACAAGTGATTGGCAAGAAACTTCATTTTCTTCATCTTTACCAACAACTCCTGATAATAATCCATATTTATTATCTTTTTGTGCTAAAAATATATATTCGGAAGCTAATCTACTATAACTAGATCCATCAATACTTCTTACACATTTAATATCATCACATGCTGGAGCAGTAAATAATAATCTACAATGCCATTGTTCTATATAATATATTGCAATCATATTGTTTCTTTTGCAATACAGTAATCTATAATTATTATTATCACAACTGATTTCTTCAAATAATGGACTTTTTATTTCATTTTCTTTGGTATCTTTTAAGCAAGTAAAGAATTTATATTTTCCTTGTGTAAATATTGTTGCTTCGTCAATTCTTTCTATATCATCATATTCAAAAGGTGTTGTAAAACCTTTTTTAGTAGAGTAAATAGCTTTTTTTCCATTCTTTGTTAGTATTAAATGCTTCTCACCACAATAATCATATAAGTGTTGTATATCATCATATTCAGTTTCAAATATATTTAAAGCTGTTCTATATTTGTCCTCATGAAATAAATGATATTTTTTAGTGTTTGGATCTTGTAAAACTGCAAGATGATAATAACTATCTATTTTTTTAACTACTAACCAACCATCTACAACCATTTTTTCGTGTAAAGCATCATAAATTCTAACATATTTTTTCCTTTTAAAATAATCTTTGCTTTCATCTTCAACTTCTTTTTCTTGAAAGTAGAAATTATCATCAGGACTATAAATAGTATAGAATTTATCAAAACTTCCAACAATTTCGTTAGTTTTAATATTAATTAATCCAGTTTTTCCTGTAACTGATTTCATCAATGCAGTATCTCTAATTAATATTTCTAAGTCATATACATTTTTTTCTTCAATTATTGAACTTACTTTCTTCATAAGTATTACCTCCTAATACTTCTAATTAGCATATTATTATCTTGACTAGAATCTAATGCTTGATTTCGCTCCATTGCTTCATCTAATCTTTTTTTATCAATATAAATAACTTTTCCGCCATTTGGATGAATTTCCTTATCACCAAAAACAATCCAAATAGCATCAATTTTTTTACTAGGCATATAAGCATCTCCATCAGTAAAAATTACTTTATTATCTGCAGTTTCCGTAAAAGCATTTATAGCAGCAACAAAATCTGTTCCGCCTCTACCTTTAAATGTAAGTCTTTCTACATCAGCTATAGTTCTTATTTCAATAAAACCATAGAATTTAGTATCAAAACATCCAACTTTTAGTTTTGAAAAATTAAGGATATTTTTACATTCTCTTAAAAAGGTTTTTAATAATTCATCATCAATAGAACCACTTGTATCTAAAACAATTTCAGTTAAATGTTGTAAAACATAAGAACTTTCCTCCAAATTGGATAACATTACTCCATCTTCTAAAGAAGCATTTCTATAAGACCAATCAAGTTCTACTATTTCAGTAGGTCTTTTTAATATCAAAGGCCAATTAACTAAAGGATAGGCAAATCCAACATTATCAAATTTAACTGTTTCCTCATTTGTTGTACTACCTGCTCCAATACTGATTCCTCTTTGTTTAGATAAATCTTTTTTACTTTGAATTTTATATTTCTCAATTGCTTTTTTAACCTCTTGTAATATTTTCTTAACTTTTTCTGTATCTTTATCACTCAATACTTCTTTTTCTTTCATTTCTGCAAATTTTTTAGTAACTTCATCAATAGGAGAATCATTATTATTTAAAGTATCTTCGTTCCATAGATTATGGTCATCATGTCCACCATTTTTAAATTCTTCTTCATTTTTCTTGCTTTTCTTTAATAATTTTTTATATACTTCTTCGGCATCATATTTAATAGCCCAAGGCAAATCTACTACATTATCAATTAATTCTAACCCATCTTTCTTTAAATGAGCATTTATTACGGCATCAGTAGCATAATTCCAAATTTTTGGTTCTTTACCTTCACCTCTTTTTTTATGTTCAAAAGCAACATGACAAATTTCATGAGCAAAAAGAAATAATTGTTGTTTTTCACTCAATTTTTCTATATCAGGATGATAGTAAATTGTTTTTCCGTTTGTTCCGGCAGTAGGAACACCATTACTTGTACAATTTGGCGTTTCAATGTATTCCATACTATCAATTATGCTCCCGAAAAATGGGTATCTATTAATTAAATTTTTCTTTATATTTTTAATATCTACACTCATAATTTTGCTCCTATATATGTGCAAGTAAACTATATACATCTTCTGATATTGGATACTTGTTAATGTCATTGCAAGAAACTATTATTCTACATTCTGATGGTAATTTAAATGTACTAATTTTTCTATATTTTAAAATTTCATTAAATTTTGATTGCTCATTTACAGGTAATTGATTTAAATTTTTAATTATTAATAATGGCATAGTTGTTGTACTTGTTTCTAATAACTCCTTATACCAATTTGGTGGTAAAAAATCTATACCATCATAATATCCATTTAATTCATTTATATCACAATTATTATTTAAAATTATCGCTTTATCAAATATGTCTAAAGGTAAATCTTCTATTAAAATTGGGCAAATATTAGCTTTTAAATATTCTTTTAAATAGTTCGTATCTATTTTTTTCATTATTTAGTTCTCCAAGATAATCCAAACGAACGCATATCTTCTAATTTCTTTTCTCGTTCTGGATTACCCTTTGCCCAAAATTCATCAAATACTGTTAATATTTCCATACCCATTTTTTTTACAAATTCTCTAACCACTTTTACATTTTCTTCGTCAACCTGTGATAATGATAATGCAGTAATATATTTTTGTGATAAATCACATTGATAATCACTTGATTTATAATTACCTAAAATAACATCTTCTAAACTAATAATCTTCATTTTACAGAACTCAACAAATTCTTTAGCTAGTCCATCACCAATTAAAGAACGAATCATTTCAGGTTGTCTAGTTGCATATAACATTTTAGAAGCCATTTCCCATTTTCTTGGATCAGCATTTGGTTTGATACCATCGTATTGAGTTCTTAAAACATTACGACCACTTCTACCTTTTAAAGTTAAAAAAGCATATATTGCAGGATGAATTGGTATTTCATATTCAGGTTCTTCAATATAGTCAAGTCTTTGATATGATTTCTTTGGTGTTTTTGCCCAATTTAACCATGAATCTAAAGTAGTTTCAATATATACATGTGCAAATCTATTAAATAATGGTTCTGCTAGTGTAGTAGCTGCCATTGAATCACTCAAATCATTTCCGGCTGCTGCAATTCTTGCATTATCGGGTAATTTCCATTTACCATTTACTTCTCTATCTAAAATAATATTGAAAGCCATACCTTGAATAGCATGAAGTGCATTAGTTAGCTCATCAAAGAAAACAACATGGATTTTATCAGGTTCTTTTTTACATTTTTCTTCTAAATTCACTAACCAAGTAGGTTTTACATCAAGCATATATCCATCTTTAACAATAACATCTTGATATTCAATTGTTTGAATGGTTTCTTCTTGTTTTGTATCTGGATTTATTATAGTTTTAGCAACAGGTACTTCAATTCTTTTAGTGATAGGTTGAACATACACACTTTTTCCATTTAAACTTTCTAGAGTTGCATTTCTTAAATAAACAACTTCACAATCCGGGTCAAATTGTTTTACTCTTGCACTTTTCCCTTCGCTAGAACGTCCATGCAAAAAAACAGCAACTCCACTTTGAATAGCACCTTTAATAATATCTTCTTCTGAAACTTCATTAAACATAAAGTTATAAGCATTTTGTCTTTCCATATTTTTGCCCCCTTAATTTTGATTAAAGTAGTCCTCAAAATGTAGAGTTTATTATAATAGAAAACGCCGAATTTTACAATACTTTTCTATAAATTTAAAATTAAAAAAGTGCATTTCATTCATTAATACACTTTCATTAATTACTAAATATTAACATTTAATGACAGCATGACAGCAATTTTTGGGAGGGGTACTCCTATTTTTTCGTGTCATTCCTGTCATTTTTCTTATTAAATGTTTTTTCAACAAGTTCTTTTGTTTCTTTATTGGCATTATATACTGCAAGATAATTGAATAATACTGCAACAGTCATAAGAAGATACATACTCCATATTGTATATAAACTTGTGTGTATACTCTTATTGTAAAACTCGCAAAATAATACCACTAAATATATTAAACCACTTAAAACTATAGATACTGCTGTTACATCATTAAATGATCTGTTTATAGTATTTGATTTATGTTTATCAAGGTTTCTTCCAACTTTACTCCAAATAAACACATATAATACCTCAAAAAGCAACATTAAAGTAACCAACATCCAATACCAAGCATAAAAAATATCTTTCTTTATAGTAGTACATAAAATAGCCAAAGTTAATAAAATCAAATTCACTAATATTGCACCTATACTAATCCTTTTGTTTCTTTTTATCATTTTCAACTGCCTCCTTTCTTCTTGCACTATTTAAAACATTAACAATTTCTTTTGCTGTTTCAATTTGATACTCGGTATCTTCAATCGTTTGTGAGATTACCTCTCTTTCTGATTCAGTTAGATTGTCCTTTTCTAGTTTTTCTTTAAAATTAGTTACTAACTCTTCCCAATTTTTAATCATTGATGAAGTATTTAAAATTGCATCAACAATTTGATCTCCTTTTAAATGCTCATAGTAGTTAATTAAAAATGGATTTAAAGAAGTTACTTGAAAACCTAATCCTGCTGCATACATTAAATCATTGTAATTTATTCCTATATGTGTACTAATCTTTCTTAATGTTTTAGGATTTGGTATTTCTCTTTCTCCTGATTCAATTCTAGCAAGTTCTGTATCACTTATTTTAGCAATTCTAGCAAGTTCTCTTTTAGATAATCCCTTTTCTTCTCTTGCTCGAGCTATCATTTGTCCAACAGTTTCATTATTATCTTTCATACGAACAAAACTCCTTTCGCAATATAAATATAGCACATTTTAATTCTTTTCGCAACTTTTTAGTTATCTTTTAATTAAATTTGCAACTTTTTTATTGACAAACTTTTTTTAATAGTTTAGAATTAACTTAAAGGTTGCGATTTTGATGTTTTTACAACCTTAATAGTTCTTTGACAATTAAATAGAGTTGGACGTCGCCG
>CANPIH010000068.1 GCA_947574085.1 uncultured Mycoplasmatota bacterium
AAAATGGAGGAGAACAACCAGTAAAACAAATGGTATTAGAATAAAAAATTTGAAACAGGAATGAACGTTAAATTTACGCTCATTCCTGTTTTGTAAGCAGAAAAAGTAAATTAATTTTGAAACTTTTTTAAAAAAATAGTGCACGTATAGGGTGAAAGGGGATAGAAAATGAGTACTCAAATCAAACTAAAAAATTTTGAAGAAATTTATCAACAAACCTACCAAGAAACTTTAAAATATATGATTTCCCATTGTAATAATTTAGAAGATGTCAATGACTTAATACAAGAAACGTATGTGGAATTTTACAAAAAATTGAAGAGACTTGAAAAAATAGAGGTAGAGAAGAGTCAAGCTTTTTTGATTGGAATTGCAAAAAATATTATCAAAAAATATTATCGCTTTCATTATCAAAAACGAAGTAACATAATAGAGCTAGAAGCTTTAGAAACAACCGATGAAAAAATAGACCTAGAAGTGCAATTTATTACCAAAGAAAATGTGGCACAAATTTGGAAAATATTAGAGAACAAAGATGTAAAAATTGCAAAAATATTTTATCTTTACTATGGACTTGATATGAAAATTAAAGAAATAGCAGTCCAACTAAACTTAACCGAATCAGCAGTAAAAAACTACTTATATCGAACGATAAAAGAATTAAAAAGAACGTTTTGGAAAGAGGGGGAGGAATATGAACAAAAATGAAATCATCAAAGAGTATTTCGAAAAGGAATATGGTAAACAAAAAAATTATGAGGCAATTATGAAGAAAATAAAAGGGGGAAAGAGTATGAAAAAGAAAGTAATCAATACAGCAGCAATTTTTGTTATGATAGTAACAATTGGGTTTGTAACACAAACGATATATGCTAACATTGCATGGAATATAGAATACAAAGAATATCAAAACAGAAACGTTATTACGAGAAATATTGCTATGGAGGAAGCACAAAAAGAAGGACAGTTAGAAAATCTTTCTATGGAATATTTAGTACAAGACGAAATTGCCATAAAAGTACAATCACTCATGATGACAAATGACTATGTAGAGATTAGACTAGATATGAAGCTACCAAAAACACCAGAAAAAATTTCCTATGGTTATGCAATATATGATGAAAATAATAATATATATGCTTTTTCACAAAGAATGTCAAAGGTAAACAAAAAGAATAATGTTTGGAAAAAGTTAAAGCAAGAATTAGGAATACCATCAAACTTAAATAATGTATTAAGCGATTTGGGAAGTAATAGTAGCTCTGGAATTGAAATGCGTTCAAGTACTGGATTTCCACATAGTAAAAAATTATATATTCGTATTTTTGATATTGGGTATGATATATTGGAAAAAAGCGGAAAAGTACGAAATGTTTGTTTATCGGATAGTGAATGGCAATTTGAAATAGATGTACCAAAGAAGATTTACGAAAGAACAGAAATTGAATTAATGCTAAGCCAAGAAATTGAAGGCATTACTCTTAACAAAGCACAATTAAGCGAAACAGGTCTATCCATAAAAGTAAATATAAAAGATTTAAGAAATTTTCTAATGTCAGGAAAAGATATGGATACCAAGGAATTTGATAAATTAAGAGATGCAGCATTTTATTTATCGGATGGAGAAGATAATATTTATATGGCAACGGACATGGGCACAACTAAAAATGAAAACGAAATACAAGCAAAATTTGGAATAGGAAAGCAGGATTTAGATAAGAAAATATATTTAAATGTAAGCCTAAACGATGTACAAGCAAAAATTCAGTTAGTAGAGAAATAAAAAATAATTAACAAAGAGTAGGAAATATTGCCTACTCTTTGTTAGAATTAAACAGACCAATTTGCGTGTTTATGATTTTTATGTTAGAATTCGAAATAGGAAAGAGGTAAAAGAAAATAATTGATGTAAGAGTAGTAGAAATAGAATAATTGATAGGTTATAAGATATGAAAATAGACCATTTTTACTTTTAAAAAATGGTCTATTTTCACGAACTGTTTCTATATTAACACATTCGACAAAAGAGTAGTAGCCATACAAATAACAATACCACAAATAGTAGGAAGAACAAAAGAAATAATAGCCCATTTCCAACTACCGGTTTCTTTTTTTATAGTAAGTAAGGTTGTGCTACATGGGAAATGTAACAAGGTAAAAATCATAACATTAATGGCAGTTAGTAGAGTCCAACCATTTTGTAATAAAATAGTACCAATCATTTGAGTATTTTCAAGATTTACTAAACTTCCTTTTGCCATGTAACTCATTAAAATAATAGGAAGAACAATTTCATTAGCAGGAATACCTAAAATAAAAGCAGTTAAAATATAGCCATCTAGCCCCATGAGTTTTGCAAAAGGGTCGAAAAAGGTAGCTGTGAGTCCAAGTAAACTAATACCACCAATTTGTATATTGGCTAGTAACCAAATAACAATACCAACAGGGGCAGCAACGGCAATGGCCCTTCCAAGAACATATAAGGTTCTGTCTAAAAGGGAACGAACAATCACTTTACCAATTTGAGGTTTTCGGTAAGGAGGAAGTTCTAAAATAAAAGAAGAAGGAATTCCCTTTAATATGGTTTTCGATAAAATTTTGGATACGACTAAGGTAAGGTAAATACCAAGTAAAATAACCAACAATACGGTAAGAGTTGACAAGATAGAAGCATGAAAACCAGTAGCAACACTACCAATAAAAATACTAGCAACCGTAATCAAAAAAGGAAATCGACCATTACAAGGCACAAAGGCATTGGTAAGAATAGCAATTAATCGTTCACGAGGAGAGTCAATAATTCGACAGCCAACAACACCGAGCAGCATTACAACCAAATCCCATGCACATTGTAGTAACAACATGGTGGTTTTGGAAAGCACTGATAAATGCGGTGTTACAAGATTTGTTAATGTGAGAATTGGTGTATATTTTAGATTATAAAATTATCCTTATGCAATTAATACGAGTAATTTGAAAAGGAGAATTTTATTATGGAAGAAAAGAAAGATTTATTAGAGAAGTGGTTGGAATTTAGAGAGGAAGAACTAGAATCTGGACTAAGCAAGGAAGATAAAAAGCACATGTATGACTTTGAGAAATGTGCAGATATGGTTTTAAATTGCGTAGATGGAGAGATGTATGATTTTGCTAAGAAAGAATTGAACAAGTTAGAGAACGATATATTGGACAGCATGGGACATTTTAATAGAAAATACTATATGGCAGGATTTAGTGATGCAGTGGAGATAATATTGAGTATGTAAAAACATAAGAAGGGGAAGAAATTTGCCTTCTTTTGTTATTCAAGTGGAAATAAGTAGAAAAAGTAAGAAAATATTCGACAAAATAAACCTCTTCCAAAATTTGACAAAATATGATAGAATATATACTGTATAGAAGAGTTGCTTTTTGTTAGCGATACGCAACAGAAAAAATAAAGTTACAAATATATGCTTTATTTTACTCACTGAAAAGGAATTTAAACTATTTATTATATTTTATCATTTAATTATGCATAATGTTGAACTCTTCTATACATTTTTATTTATGAGGTATTAAAATGTTTAAAAAAAGTGATATGGAAATAGTCGAAGCCTTTTATAAATTGCAAACGGGACAAGATGTAGCAGATATGTTAGAAATAAATTTTAAAAGTTTAAGGTATTTTGCATATGGAAAGAATAATAAGTATATGCAATTTGAGATTCCGAAGAAAAAAGGTGGGGTAAGGAAAATTAGTGCACCAGTTAAAGAACTAAAGTGTTTGCAAAAAAAATTGGCATATATTTTAGAAAAAGTTTATGAACCTAAAATGTCAGCAAATGGATTTATAGCAGGAAAAAGTATAAAAACGAACTCTATAAATCATGTAAAACAAAGGAATCTTTTGAATATAGATTTAAAGGATTTCTTTTCACAAATACATTTTGGACGAATTAAAGGAATGCTTGTAAATAAACCATACCAAGTTGGAGAAGAAGCAGCTAGATATATTGCCCAATTAGCATGTGACAAGAGTATATTGCCACAAGGAGCGCCATCATCTCCAGTAATAACTAACATGATTTGTAAGCCATTAGACAATCAATTAATGTCTTTAGCAAAGAAATACAATTGCATTTATAGTAGATATGCAGATGACATTACATTTTCTACTTATAGTACAAGATTTAACGAAGATATTGTTATTAAAGATGAAAAAAGTGATAAAGTAATAATAGGAAAAGAACTAAAAAAAATAATTATACGAAATGGTTTTGATGTTAATGATGATAAAACTTTTTTTAATTCATATATAACAAGACAAGAAGTAACAGGGGTTATAGTTAATAAAAAGATAAATGTCAAGAGAGAATATATTAAAAATATTAGAGCAATATTAAATAAATGTGAGAAAGATAGTATATATGAAACAGCTAAAGTGTATATCAAAAAGGGGCTCTGCAAAAATAGTAATATAGAAAAAAATGTAAATAATGCTAATTATAAAAAAATAATTATAGAATGGTTTAAAGAAGTTTTAAAAGGAAAGTTGAATCATATTGCTTTTATTAGAGGAAGAAACGATAAAATATTTCTAAAATATGCTGAGCAATTTAATAAAATATGTGAAGAAGAAATATTTGATATAGAAAAACAAAAAGAATTGAATGATATTTTAGAAAATGTAGTTATAATAGAAAGTCAAGATGAAGACAGACAAGGATCAGGATTTTTGTTAAAAAATTATGGAATAATAACTTCGTATCATGTTACAGAGGATAATAATTTTTATAATGTATATAAATATGACTCATATAAAAAAGAAAAATATACTATAATTTCTAATGAAATTAATTGCCTTAGTGGCGATTACTTAATTGACTATGCAATATATGAGAATAGGAAAGATGGAAGATATCTTGAATTAGGAGATTCTAACAAACTAAAAATAGGAGATGAAGTTACAATAATAGGATATCCTAATTTTCAAAAAGGTGATAGTTACAATATACAAAAAAGAAGAATTAGTGGGATAAAGAATTTTTTAGGAAACATTCTTTATACAGTTGATGGAACAATATGTCATGGAGCGAGTGGAGGAGTAGTTCTAGATATTTTTAATAAAGTGGTAGGAATAGTGAAGGCTGGTGTAGAGAACATGGAAACAGATGAAAATACAGTTAATCAAGGATTTATACCAATGCATTTAGTATTAGAGCATTATATACAGACAAAAAAATAGCGTACATAAAAATTTATTGCTCTTCATATACTAATGGTGTCAATAATATTGACAAAACTTTATTATAAATGATATAATAAAGTTAGCAAAAGCAGGAGGCAGTGGATTCCCCGAGTGGAGTTCCTTAAAAATCGCCTCTTGCACATTTTTTATTTATAGTGGTTTTTCGTTTTAAAAGGAATATATTTTACTAAAATCTCCGAATTTATAAAGTTAGTCTTTGAACTTAATTTTTCATACATATCAATACAGTGTTTTTCTTTGGTTTCACTGTATTTTTTATAGTTTCTTTTAATACAAATATATTTATTAATGTAAAAAGCAAAAATATCAGCAATTTGTATAAAATTAGTATCTTTAGATTTTAAAAACATCGCATTTTCAATAATAGTTGTATTATTTTTAGATAAAACAGGATAGATATTTTGCAGTTGTTCAGGAATTGTTAGTATATCGTCTAAAAAGATAAGACCTTTACTCTTTTGATTATTTAAATAAATAGAAATCTTGTCATATAACATACCAAAAGCATAAATATATGGATCTATTTTTATAGAATTTCCAAACATATCAGTGATGCTTCTTTTAAAAGACTTTTTATCAATAGCAATATACTGAAATGAAATGTCTAAGCTTAAAATTAAATCGATTAATCTTTCTACTGTCATTAGATTATCTTTCCAATCATATTTATCAAAAATAGATTTTTTAGAAGAGTTAAAAAATTCACTGGCATGTATTTCGGTATATCTTAATTCTGGACAAATTTTAATTTTCTCTTCATTAAATATTTTATTAATTTCATGCCATTTTTTATCTTCAATAATTAGTCCGCCTAATACGAAAATAGGTTGTTCCTTATTATCATAATCTGTTCCAGTATTCCCACTTTCATCAGCATATAAGATATACATGATAGCCTCCTTCTTAAAATAAATTATAAATATTTTAACAAAAAGCAATGAAATTTTCAAGAGTATTCAAAACAAAAGTTTGTAAATTATGTTCATTTTATGACCAAAAGTGTGGAAAATGACCATTTTATAAGTGTGAAATTTCATTCTTTACTTTGCTGTGCCTAAGATACAGTACTATTTTGAGAACAATTTTGTTTTACTTTATTTTTTTGTTAAACTATGATAT
>CANPIH010000069.1 GCA_947574085.1 uncultured Mycoplasmatota bacterium
ATGGGGCGGACGATGGGAATCGAACCAGCTTTTTAATAACAAAGTTAATACATTTTTATAAATTAAACTTTTATAAACTTCTCTTTCATAAAAAATGAAGGAGAGGTTTTTTAATGTTTAAAGAAGAAAAAGATATTTTTTTAAAAAAGCACAATAATGCAATTTTGATTGTAAAAAGAAATTTACGGATATTAAACAGAATAATAAAAGAAAATAGCAGCTTAACAGATTATATTCCATCCTTTTCTACTTCTTTGATAAAAGTGAATAAAGATAAAAATAATGTTTGTAATGATAAAATTTCGCATAGCATACAAAAAAAATTAGATGAGCAGTTATTAATAAAAAAATATTTTAGATTTATATCAAGTTTAGAAACAATATATAGACATGTTATTAAATTACATTATATAAACAATGTTTGTTTTTCTCATATTGCAGATGAATTACTTTTGGAACAAAAGAAAGTATACGAAATAGCAAATAGATCTTATGCAATTATAGCCGTATTAGATCCTGATATTTCTTATACAATAAATGATTATGTGAATTTTCTTAAGTCAAATTATAAAACTACGTATTCTTTACGACAAGCCGTCATGGTGATATTTAGGAATAATAATGATACAGATGATACATTTAAAGAAATATTAAAAATAATTGAAAATAAAACAATTGATAGACTGTATAGATTATCACATGATGAAAAAATTATAAGAACTAGCTATGAATATAGACAAGAACAAAGGGCTATTTATACAATCTCTTTCTTATACAATATTTTCCTTGATGAGGCAGAATATTATCAATTAATGAAAAAAACAGGTAAGGGTTATAAAACAATAATTAACAATGCAAAAAAGATAAAAGTAGCAAATCAGTTTGATTTAAAAATGAATAATGAAAATATCTGGAAAATTCATGATAATTTTCAACAACATTAAAGCGAAGCTTTAATGTCGATTTATGTGTACAGCTGGAATAAAAGGAGAACTATTAAATGATTACTTATAAAAATTATGTAAAATATCAAACAATTGACAGTAGAAATGAGGTGGATAAGTGGTTTGATGATAATAATAGTATTTACTCGAATCGAGAAGATTATATTGATGCTGTAAATCATCTAAATGATTATAAAGATAAGCACAAAAGGAATTATGGTCAAAGCCCAAATAAGAAAGTTTATAGGAATATCTATGCACATTCACTGTTTGTCATGATTCCATATGAACTACATGAATTTGAAAGTGCTAAAAAATTTATTGCAGAATACATGATCCAAATTGCAGGATGTTATAAAAAAAATAACTTTTTATACTGCTATAAATTGTGCAAACAAGGAAAAGGATTATATGCAGATATTATTGCTTTTACTAGAAAAGTATATAAAACTCCAGATGAAAAAAAAGTTACTTATAACAGTGATTATTGGTGGAATCCAATAACAAAGAGAAGAAGTACAGAAAAAGATGAAAAAGCTATTCTTCGACATAAAAAAGGAGAATTAAAAATTGATAAGGATGGAAATCCAATAGTTACCAAATGTTATGTAGCACCAATTGAAAAAGAAATTTTTAAGTATCAGGGATTTAATATCAAATCTCTAACGTCATGGTTAAGATCATTAGTTTCTGATGTTCGACTAACTTTAAATAGATCAACTCTAATGTTATTAGAAAAATCTAAAAAGTACATTAGTCATTCTAAATCACATACTTTAAATAAGTACGATATTGCACGTAGTAGATATAAAAATAAACTTATTGATCAAATAAATAATCAATTGAATATATTACAGGAAGCCTTGGTTTTGGGAAAACTAACAGATGGACTAGCTTATTATGACAAAAAAGGTAATTTTCATACAGGATGGAATGATAATATTAAAAGTTTTCATTGGCTTATTTTTAGAATTGATATGATTGTTAGAAAAACAGATATAACATGGCAAAAAGAAACTGGAGAAAAATGTTTTATTTATACAGGAACTAAACAGAATTTTGCTAATTATAAGCATGAATTAGCAAAATTAAAAGAATATATTCTATATTTGATTGATAAATGGTGGAGTACAAACATATGTAACGTATGGATTGATAGAGATGATAATTATCAAATTTAGATGTTTTTTTAGATTTTGTCTTTGAATTACACCAATTGTATCCTGCATCAAGGTAGTACAAGTCTCCACCTTGATTTAGTCAACAATTGGTGGCTTTAAGAAAGTGAGGCAGGGGTAAAA
The DNA here is from genome assembly GCA_947574085.1 of uncultured Mycoplasmatota bacterium. GTDB lineage: Bacteria > Bacillota_I > Bacilli_A > RF39 > UBA660 > MGBC108787. Next base: position 2,246 of record CANPIH010000069.1, read on the forward strand.
AGTCTCGAAAAATTAATAGAAAAGAGGAAAAAAAGATGAAAGTTATTTCAATTATTAATGAAAAAGGTGGAGTTGGTAAAACAACAACAGCAATTAATCTAGCATGTGGATTTGCTCAAAAAAATAAAAGAGTTCTTTTGGTAGATGCTGATGCACAGGGTAATGCAAGTAAATATTTTCTACCTGATTATAAACCTTTACCAATTAAAGAATTTAATGAATTAATAGTATCTAAAGATACAGATATTCTAAAATCAGTTAGGACTATTAAGATAGCATTAAGAAACACTCAAGACAAAAATGATATTAATTCTTTGCTTTTAAAGGAAGCAGATATAAAAAAATGTATTTATCAAACTGCATATGAAAAATTATCAATTATTCCATCACTAGGTACTAAGCTAATTCAAACAGATAAATTATTAGGTTCAACAAATGGATTAAGACATGCAATTTTGAAAAGGGCATTAAGAGAAGTAAAAAATGATTATGATATTGTTGTAATTGATAATGCACCAACCTTTAATAATATTACAATTAACGCTTTATTTTGCAGTAATAATATAATAATTCCCATTAAACCAGGTGGTTTTGAATTGGATGGTTTAATTGATACAATGGAGGAATTATTTGCAATCGAATATGAATATGAAATTGAATATAACATTAAAATCTTAATGAATATGATTCCTAGGGGAAATAGACCTGACTATATAAATTTTATTTCTAAAATGCGAGAATTTTTTGGTGATTGTGTAATTAATACTACTATTGGTTATCAAGATGCAGTTGCATCACGTTCTACAATGTCTTCAAAACTTATAATTAATGATAAATCTAAAATTGGTGATGATTATCGGTATCTAGTCAATGAATTAGCGTTAGAAATAGATTAAAGAAAGGGGTATAGAATATGGTATTAACAAGCTTGATGAGTGGAAATAAATTAAAAATGAATCGTAAGCCTAAAGGTATGAGGATGATTGATATAGATGAGATAGTACCTAATGAAAATAATTCATTTGACATTAATGGAATTGAAGAATTAAAAAATTCTATATTACAGTATGGACTTAGAAAACCATTAGATGTTTATAAAGATGAAGTTAGAGGTTTGTATAAAATTATTGACGGTGAAAGAAGGTATACTGCTTTAAAGGAATTAGTAGAAGCAGACAAAATAGAACCTGAAATAAGTTGCATTGAATATGAAGTTCCTTCAAATTCAATTAACGAAAGACTACAGCTTATTCTAGCAAATGCGACTAGAATAATGTCAAAAACTGAAAAAGTTAAGATAGTTGAAGAATTGTTGGAAATATATGAACAGTTAGATCCAAAACCTTCTGGTAAGAAAAGGGACTGGATAGCTCCATTTATTGGTGCTAAATCTGGACGAACTGCTCAAGAGTACATAAATATTGTTGAAAGAAAAAATAAAGAATCTAGTGAACTAAATGCTGATTCTAATGAAACAGAATCAAAAGTTAAAAATGAGTATGATTTAGTTGAACTATTTAAAGATTTTAATAGATTAATAAAAACAATTGAGAAAATTAATAATAAAGCAAATAAAGCAAATTTACTTGATATTAAAATTGCTGAAGATGAAAAAAATAATGATGTTTCGGTTGATACCGCTATTATAAATATAAAACGAGTAATAACTAAATTTAATTACTGTATTCAAACTGCAATTGACATTAAACAAGAAAAAAACGAAGTTCAAACAACGATTGGTGAATATCTAAATTAGTGGAAAAAGAATTAGATAAAGAGTTAGATAATTTCTTGTTAAATGTCGATAAAATGAAACATGTTGAAGTGTATGACCTTGTTAATTTAATAAGGTCATACAATCACCATATTAATGAGCTGTATTATTATTATAAATTAGCAAAAAAAGATACTGATAAGAAAAACTTTATACTAAAATACCCTTATTTTATTAAAGAACATACATTAATCTATGTGAATCTTGGCAGAGGTTTTCCTAAAGAACTAATGGATGGGCATTGGTGTTATGTTATAAAAAATTTTGGTAATTTTAAAGCACTAGTAATACCAACAAGTAGTATTAAGAAAAGTGAAGATGAAATTATTAAATGTAAAACAAATTACGTAATTGAATCATATTGTTATAAAAATAATATGAATTTTAAATCTAAGCTAAATTTTTTAGAGCTTAGAATTGTTGATTTACAAAGAGTTTATTTTAAAAAAGGATATCGATTTGTTAAAACACCACGAGAAGAAATAGTTAAAAGATTATATGAAATTATTGGTCAAAATATATAGAAAAGAGGACAAATAGCATGATGGGAATTAACTATAAGAAAAAAGAAGACCTAATAAAAAATATTAATAATGGTAGAATTCAGACAGAAATTTATGATTATTTAACTGAATTACAGGGAATATATGGGAATGTTAATGAAGATGAAGTATATGAATATTTTGATGCTGAATTTGATGATGTGGGTTTTATTAATTGGGAAATGATAAGTAATCCACGAAATGAAATTGAACTATTATTACATAATTTAATTGCTAATGTTTATATGAGACTTTGTGAAGATAAAGTTTAAAAACTGATATTGAAGTATAAAAAGGAAATTAGGCTGAATTTTTAAAAAATAAAAAATATTGTTTTAAAAAAAAGTTTCAAAGCATAATTGTTTAATCAAAAATAAATAAAGGAGAAACATATGAAAAGTTTAAAATTATTTATATTTTTAACAACTGTAATCCTTGTATTTAACATAAATATTTCTTATGGAAGAGAAAATAAAAATAGTAATCAGACAACACATATTATTACTGTAAATAAAGATAATTTATTAACAGTCATTCAAGATAATGAATTAGAAAAAAATAAGTCTATTGATAAAAATAGCAGTAGCACAGATAATGATAGCAAACATGAACCTAAAGTATTGAAAGATAATACCATAACCATTCCCAATGTTTGTGATAATGCTAAAATTATGATTGGATCAACACAACATGATGTTAATAAATATGATATTTGTTTAATGACAGAGGCAGCTGCTTTTTTTGGACAAGAACAACCTATTTTATTAGGTGGCCATAATACCAAATCTTTAAAGTATCTCTACAAGTCTAAAATTGGAGATATAATTATTATTAATTATTCAGGTAGTTATTATCAATATAAAGTAGTTTACAGTAGTGAATGTACAACAGATAACTATAATCTTTTTGATATTGATAATGGTAAAAATGTACTTGAATATCGAACTGGAAAAGAGGTATTGCAAATTTATACATGTTATGGAAGTAATAATAGATGGTTTGTTAAAGCAGTAAGAATTTAATGAGATGGGGAATTTAAATAAAATGTAAAGAATATGAAAACTTAATTAAAAATGTTTGTCATATGGTATTGTGCAGTTTCTAGAATAGAATGTCAGCTAATAAGAGAAATTGCAAAAGCGAGAGACGATAAATTATCTATATAGCCTCTCGCTGGTGTCCCCAAAAGGATAGAATAGTTTAGTAATGGTTAGGAGGACGTAAGGATGTTTATAGGAAAAATTATAGTATTATTAGAAATTATAGTTATATTACTTGTTATTGCATATTGTCTTTTGGACATTATTGAAAAGGATGAAAATGATACATTGGATAAAGATGAATGTCAGAAATGAATTGTATAATGGTATTAAAAAAGAAAATATGTTGTTTTAAAAATTAATGGGATGAAAAGCAAAATGTGGATTTGAATTATGCAATAAATATATAACAAATAAAGATGAAATAGAGTATAGTAAGTTTTATTGTTGTCTTGATTATGAAATTAAGCATAGTAAAAAATTATGGAAGCATTGATAAAAAATATACATATTTTTTAGTTTGAATATAAAATAATGTCGAAAATTTATATTAATAGGATGATTATAATTAATTTAATTTGAAAATTATCATTATTTTTAGCTGTATTTATAATATGATATTTTCTTTTTTTTTAATTTGATGATATAATTTAAGTAAAGATAATTCTTAATTATCTTTATAAAAGGTGGGAGCAGAATGAAAAAAATTAATATAT
>CANPIH010000070.1 GCA_947574085.1 uncultured Mycoplasmatota bacterium
AATATCCTGTCATAACATGATCTCGACCTAATCTTGATAAATCTTTTACTATTACGCAGTTTATTTTCTTACTTTTAATGTCTTCAATTAACTTTTGAAACCCTGGTCTTTCAAAATCAGTTCCAGAATATCCATCATCTACATATTCTCCAACTAAATTAAAATTATTATTTTTAACATAATTTGTTAATAATTCTCTTTGATTTATTATACTTTCACTATCAGATTCATATTTTTTATTTTTATCTTCTTGAGATAATCTTATATAAATTCCAGTATTGAAAACTATACCCGATTTATTATTCACTTTTACCTCCTTCTTTTAATCGAGTGTTAAGACAATTTAATAATAACGCATCTTTTAGTAAATTAAAGACCATGATTTTCCCTTTTTATCTCTTCGATAAGATATTCTAAAATAAGATCTTTAAATGTAATTTTATTTTCCATAACAACACCTATTAAAAGTTATGTTATTACTCTTAGTTTTATTATTTTTCAATTTATCAACCCCCATAATTCAAATAAAAAGACTATCAGTCATTTTAACTGAAAGCCATTCAATTTACAGTTTCATATCATTTTTAATATCTGCATTATTAAAAAGATTTTTTTCTTGCTTCGTAGTACATTTAAAATATTTTTTGTTGAATATATCTTTTAATTCTTTTTCTGTTAAATTAGGTCTGTTAGTTTTAAATTCTTGTGTAATTATATAATTTGCTTTTCTTTTTTTCATTTACTCCATCTTTCATACAAATTGTAAACGTACTTATAAAATTATGTCAGCATTAAATTAAACAATGTTTGATTGTTTATTGTTTCGATAATTACATCAAGATTATTATAGATATAATCTCTTAATAAAGATTCCATAACAAATTGAAATGTAACCTTATTATTAGATAATACTTTTTATAGTACTTTTTCAGTAAACAACTCACCACAGGTGAGTTTCCCTATATTTTATAAGCATTTATAAAATTTAGTAATGTTTAATACTTTTAATATTTGCTATACTATTGTTTACTTAAGATTCCTTATTTTATAAGGCCTGTTACACAATCGTACACATTTTTTAAAATACTTATTTTGCATTTTTGGTACTAAAGACATAAAAAAAGATCAATTACTAGTACCAATCTTCTTATATTAAATTTAAAAATAAATTTTGAATATAAAAAAAGCATTGCTATCATCTATAAAATCAATGCTATAAATTCATAAAATTGCATTATTATTTCATATTCTATTACATGGTATCACAGGATTGTTGAAAGTCAATTAATAATAAATGTTTGAACCATGTGGATAAAATGTTATATAAAATCCATTAAAATCCTTATAAATATTACATCTACATACATTAATTTTTATATTTATTATATTATTTATAATTCCAAATACCTAATTGTCCTTTAACCGCTATTGGAAAAATTGGTTCGATATCCTCTAAAATCCATGCATATCTCCCAACTTCATAATGACCTGCAAGAAAATTATTTATATTTTTTTCTTTTTCATCTTTTATAAAATCTTTCGTCATATAAATACAATCAACTAAATTACATTTACAAATTATATGACCGTAATTAAGTTCTTCTTCATTATAAAGTTTAGATAAACCTATTCTTTCTTTTACTTCTTTTCTTATTCTAGCAACACCTGCTTGTATATATAATTCCCCACGATAATTTGTTTTCCAACTTCTTGTTTCAATATATTTAACTTTATTTTTTATCAATGTAGCAAATGGTTCTTTTAATGTTAATACTTTCATAAAACTATATCTCCTTTTTATTGTTCTGCTACCGCCTGTTTTAAATCTGAGGCCAACTTATTCATAGAATTATTTAATTTATTTATATCAAATTTAGACATAAAATATTCCTCACCATCATTACTACTTCTATCTAAAATGTCAAAAGTAATTTTATAAACATGTTCTCTTAATAAATTATTATTTTGCCACATACAATCTTTTTTAGCTTTGATATAAAAATTACTTTTATTAATCTTCAATATATCTATATTTTCAGGAGATGAAACATAAAACCCAGTTGTTCTTACTTTTTTTCCATTTTTATATGTAAATCCTTCTTCATCTACTCGTTCATACCAATTAGAATTAAAATAATATAATCCATTTTCATTTGCAATACAATAATCTAGCAAATTACCACAACAAGCGCCTTTTAATTTGTTGGCAGGATATTCTTCACATATTTTTATATATTCAATACTAACGCGTGATTCACACTTAATAGCTTTTTTCATAAAATCTTCAGCAGTTGTAACTATTAATAATTTTACAGAACCCAAACTCTTATCTGATAATTCAACCTTATGTGGTTGTGCTATGTTACCTTCATCATTTGAAATTATAAATATTTTATCATCCATATGTAAATCTAAAAATATTTCATTTGAAAACAAAGATTCATTTAATATAGGCACTAAATAGTCAACTCTAAAATTAGCTTCTGCCATAACAAGATATTTTTGATCATATCCTTGATTTCTTAACGAAACCATATACTGATTTTTTTTAAATGTTTTCACTTCAATTTGTGGTCTATTTTCAATTGGATACCAATGATTATCAAATTTTACAAATGGAATTGCTTTATCATTATATTTAATTCCAATAACATCAGGGGCAATACCTGCTGTTTTAGGATTATAATCATAATAATCTGTAATAACTTCCACATTTTGCCCATTAAAAACTTGTGGTAAAATTATTTTGTCAAATAAAACACGTTCAGGAATTATATTTATCCATCTATCAAAAATACCTCCCATATAGTCTGCTTTAGAAGTTAAAGCACCCTGCATAGGTCTATCGCCTTGCATTTGTGTTAAGTTTGCAATAAAGTATACTGCTTTTTTAACATCGTTAATATTTATTTTTACTTCGTTCATATATACCTCCGATTTTTATTCAGTATTTTCTGAATTATCCAACAATTCTAAAATTTCAGTAGCAAGCATTTGAATTACTGGAACTGAAACTGCATTTCCAGCTTGTTTATATAACTGAGAATCCGGATATACTTTTCCATTTATAACAGTTGGTAATTTATACCGACTATCTACAGGGAATCCTTGTAATTTAAAAGTTTCCTTTGGAGTTAACTTTCTAATTCCATCGTTCACTTTGATTAAAGGTACATTATGTCCACCAGTTCCCATATTAGCTGTAAGTGTTGGACAAACACCACTCTGATTCTTTCTTACATACATCCCCCTTCTGCATTGGTAAAATTCATACATTTCATCTATTTGGGTAGTTAAGTTAATTTTTTCTTTTTTATTAGATTTTTCAAATTCTTCATCTGACATAAAATAGTTTGGATATTTTTCCTTAGTATAGTAATACTTAGATGCATTTTCATTCGTTAAAGAGTAATCAATTACTTTTTTTATATCCATAATTCTTGATTTTTTATCTTTCTTCTTTTGTTTTTTTTCAATATTCTTAAATATTTGAAAATTGTTTATATCTTTTTCATTTGATAAACCTATGATATAAATTCTTTCTCTATTTTGCGGTACATCAGTATAATCCATAGTGTTTAATACTTCTTCAAATACTTTATATCCACAACCGTTTAATTTTTGTTTAATATGTTTATAAGTCTTTTTATTATCATGAGCCTGCAAATTTTTTACATTTTCAAGGAATAACACACGCGGTTTATAAAATTTTTCTTCAAGTTGTTTAATTAAATCTATAATATTCAAAAATAGATTTCCTCTGTCATCATCAAATCCCCTGCGATCTCCAGCTATACTAAATGCTTGACAAGGAAATCCACCATTCAAAATATCAATTGGTTCTTTTAATATTTTCTCATGCAAATCCTGATAATATTTTTGTTCTTTTTTATCATCTATTTTTTCAGGATGAAGTACTAATTTTATATCACCTTCTAGTAATTGATGTGAAAAATTATTTCTATAGGTCTCACATGCATATTCATCTATTTCATTAGCCCAAAGTAATTTATATTTAGAATTTTTAGTCTTTGCATTTTTAAAACCCAAACATATTCCGCCAACACCAGCAAATAAACTTCCAACCTTATATTCAACCATCGTACCATCCTTTCTAGTTTTTATGCGTTAATATAATTATAACATAAAAATAGACATTTGTTTTTTGTAAAATAATCTTTTATATTATATAGAATTTTAATAACTAAAAAAAGAAAGAAATCAATCTTTCTTATCAAATAATTCTTAAACTATTAAATCTTGTGAATGCAAATTATTATTTTTACTTAATATTAAATTTTCATAAAATTTAATTAAATAACTACTATCTTTTTTTACATTTATATAATTGTTAAAGTATTATTTTTAACTAATACATTTCTAAAATAAACAGATTTATCTTTAAATAAAGTGTTATCAACATTATAACCAAGACTAATTAAATACTTTTCAATATATAAGGCAGTTGTTCTAGTATTACCCTTCTCTAAAAGGGTGTACTTGCCATATACTAGATGCAAACTTAATAATACTGTTAATTACTTCAACTACATTCATTTCTTTATAATTTTTTTCTTTTTCAACATAATAATCTTTTAACTCTTTTTCTACTTCTTCTATAGTTAAATTACCTTTCACATTTTCTTCTAATAGTTTGCCTAAATATTTAGAAGGTTTTAAATTATCTACTTCTTGAAGTCCAATAGCCATATCCCATTGTAATTGTTTAACACAGTTATTAGTTTTATATTTTTCTTCATATTCATTAACACTTGAATCAAATTCCTTTTCGTCCATAGAATACCACCTTCTTTATTATAGCATCTTTGAGAATATTCAGAAATATATACTACCTAACCACCAGTAAGCAAAAAGATATTATATGTTTTATATACTATATTATTAAAACCATTATTAGAAAAACTTACAATCACGTTTTTCTTTTTTTGTAAAAACTTTTTTTCTTATCGTTTTTAATACTTGATTTTCTAATTCTGTATAAGACGTGATTTTAAGATCATATTCTATGTCAAAATACTTAACAGCACTCTCATAATCAACTTTATAAATACTGCTATCTTACATATTAATTATAGCACATTTTTAGACATTCTTTTAATAATCAAATTTTGATTGAATATACTTCAACCTTATTTTATATAAATATAGCCATTTTAATACTCTTATAAATTTAATCTATGAGAGAGCTAAGTATGTCCTCCAGCATTTATATGATTAGAAACTAGGATTACATCATTTCCCTTTCCATAAAAACTTTGTGCTCTATTAGGTCTTACATCAGGAGATAAAGTTTCATCCGTAGTTCTTGTCATACTGTTTTCAATTCCCAAATCATCCAAACGTTTATGAATATATTCACTTATTTTTAAAGTGTATTCTTTTTCAGTAATTCCATTTGCAATTGTTCCAGGATCTGTGCCACCATGACCAGCATCCAAAACCACTTTCTTTGTGGCTCTTATAGACATGTTTTTCACCTCTAATATAAAGTATGAAAAAAGCACAATTTTGTTATATTTATTTAAACTTAAAAAAAAATATTTAATTTTAACAATTTCCGTTAATAAAATTAATATCATATTATCAAATCACAAGTTATTTATAACTGCTTTAATAAATTTTGTGATTAATTAGCTACTTCATTAAAAATCTCTTGCAATTTAAATGTTTTTTCATAATCTTTTAAAAACAATTTAAAACCCTTAACAAACTAAGGGTTTTAATTATATTATTTTTTGATTAATTCTATTTGATAAACTTGATTTTGTGTTTTTCTTATGTTATTAAGTAGTTTAAGTTATTTTTATTAAACTTGTATTTTTTCTATCGTTAATACAAGTCCTTTCACTGTTGTATATTTTACTCCACCACTTGTAACCAGTT
>CANPIH010000071.1 GCA_947574085.1 uncultured Mycoplasmatota bacterium
ATTTTACTATATTATATCATTATATTTTCAGTAGTCCATACAGCACTTTTTCAGCTGTTTTTCAATTTTTTATAACTCATTCATAAAAGTATCAGGAAATATATATACTTTTAACTTATTTATAAGGTCTTTCTTATTCATACTTATAGTCCCTACTGAGCAATCTAGTTCCTCAGCTATTTCCTCTATAGTCATTTCATCAAAATAATACATTGGAATAATTTTATACCACTTGCTGTCAGCAATTTTCATTAAAGCATTTTTAACTAGTCTTACTTGTGACTTAGCCTTTACTGATATTTGCTTCAATTCACTTATTCTAGTTTCAAGCGTTTCATCTCCATAAATATAAGTAGCGTCCCTCTCATTTAAAACAAGTGTATTTGATTTAGCTGGAGCTTTAGGTATATCTTCCATTTCTTTTTCTAATTTTTCTACTTCTTCATCAATTAATTTTATAGCCTCAGGTAAAACATTTAAACTATATAATATCTTTTCCGTACTCTTATATGATGATTTAGGATTCTTTAATAATTTCTTACTTTTTAATTCCTCCAGTACCTTTTTTACTATCTCATTTTTAGTTTCTTCCTCCATTAACTATTCACCTCCATATCTAGCTTTAATTGTTCCTTATCTTTAGGAATCATAATATTTAAGTTTAATGGGTCATTTTTATATAAATTTATATAATGGCTTTCTCTTTCATTTAATTTATGTATAGGGCAAATTTCTATTACTTCAAACAAATAATCACATATATTATCTATATTAAATCTTTCAGTTCTTAAATGTTGTCCCCATCTAAATATTGGTACATACTTTGTTTGACCTATATAAAACTCTCCTGTTGATTTTTTAGATATTTTATATATAAAACCATCATTATAATTAGAAAAGGATTCTTTTGTAATAAATTCATCAACATAATTATTACCATTTTTAGTTTCTTCTTCTTTTCTTAATTCTTCACAATGTTTATCTTTACATTCTTGGGAACAATAATAGTATTTATTATCCGTTTTCTTGCCTATACCAATATAGTGAAATGTTTGATATAAGTTGTATGGAGTGCTAAATATATCATTAAAAACTTCTTTTTTACAATAATCACATTTATAGCTAAGTATTTGAGCTTTAGAACTTTCATACTTGCTATGATATACAACTGAGCAATATTGGAATCCTATTGGAGCATTTTTCTTTCTTCCAAAATTGATATTAGGATATGTTTCTTTAATAATGCTTTTAAATTCATCTCTATTTTCAGCAAAAACATAACCACTATCTATCAACTTTCTATTAACTTCACTATCAAAAATTCCATAATTATAACTTTTTTCACTTTCATCACAAGCTTCATAAATCCTATATACATATAATTCCTTATTCATTTTTTCACCATATTTAATATTTCTTGATAAACTTTTAATTTTTTCTTAGAACTCCATAAGCTACCACTTTTTTCATATTCAATAGCTCCCTCTAAATAATTTATTAAATTTTCTTTATCAGCATATAATCCGCCTAATTCAGCTTGTAATCCTAATATATGTTTTTCTCTCATTTCATTAACTTCATCAGCTCTATCAATTAGTCTTAAATTTTCTTCTCTTAGATTTCTATTTTCAATAAGAATTTTCCTTATCCCAAAATCTTCAATATATTCCACCTTAACTTCCTTTTTTAATAATTTTTCTTGAGATTCAGTATAATCAAGATTAGGCAATATAGTTTTTCTTACTCTTCCAAATCTATCTAAGGAATATTCAATGTTTTCCATTACTTATATCACTTCCTATATCAAAAAATTCTTTATTAGCTACCATAATCTTATCAGCTATACTATCAGGAACTATCACTACTTTATTTCCATATAATGTAGGTGGCATTTTTCTAGCTTGTAATTGTCTATACTTTTTATTTTTGTTTTGTATCTTTCTTGATAGATGATTTATTATTTTTCTTTGTTTATAATTTTCATTAGTGTACGACTCTAAATTAGTTTTTAGTATAATTTCATAAGTTTGTAATGAGCCCTGTAAATTTTTTATTTCTTCATCTTTACTTTTGATTATTTTATCTAATTCTAAATAATCTTTGAATCTTACAAATTCTTCTCCTTTAACTAAATCAGGAAATATATAATGTCCATACCAAGTCTTACTCATTATTTACCTCTCTTATTTCTAAGTCATATTGATACCCAACTTTGCCAATCAATGCTTCTAATCCTCTTTCAGCTCTTGCTTTTGAGGAATATTTTTTTGCTTCTTTTATATCTTTTGTCGTAGAAATATAATACTCTCCCTGTACTATATAAGTATTTATATAATATTCTTCTATCGAATAATAACTGGGTTTATTTACTATTACAAACATCATTTCACCTCGTCTAATATTTTTAGCAATATATATTTTAATTCACTTCCATATTTTCCAAGCATTGTATTACTATATTTATATTTTAATATTTCTATTGCTTCATCAATTTTTGATTCTAATTTTTGATAATCTTTATATCCAACTACATCTAATTCAGTACCATCAGTTAGTTTTAGTAAATAATGTCTTAATCCACCATTTCCAATCAATATTTTTTTAATTCTTTCTTTTTCTTCTTCGGTCATTGTAAAAGATATTTCTAAATCTTTATTCATTATCTTCACCTCTTAATAAAGTCAGTACATCTTTACATTGTTGCTCACAATCTACATTGTAAGGATTTTCTAAATTTTCTTGAGCTTTAATATTTTTAGATTGTTCCTCTCTATATAAAGATGTGTACTCAGTTAAGCAACTATCTAATTTTTGATTATCTAATTTTAATTGTTTATTTTCTTTTAATAGTTCAAAGAATCTATTAAATGTATCAACTATCATCTTAGCGTCTTCTTCATTATCACAATTTAACATTGTATTTCCACCAGCAAATATAAATCCATCTTTCCATATTCCCTCCCAATTAAGGGGTCTTACTACATAACCACTTACAGCGTGTTTATAATATGCAAAAGGCGGGTCAAATCTTTCTTCAATTTTATTATTCATACATCTTCACCTTTTGTTTCTTCTTTTTGACAATTCATATTTTTAGGTTCTTTGTCCGTATAATTGTTTACATCAACACTAGCTTCATCAGTTATAAGTGTTATATGATATTCTTCTACCCAAATACTATCTACTTTAGTTCTTGAATCAATCCATATATCTAATTCATCTAATTCATCATCAGTATAAGTGTTCAATATATCCCTTAACTTTTTAATCATTTTTAAAATCAACTCCTATCCCAAAATAAATATTCCACTTAAATAAGCTTATAAAAATCGTATATTCAGGTATTGGCTCTCCATCGTTAGTATGATAAGTTTCTTTTGAAAATCCTAAACCGAATTGAATATCTCCTTTAGGCAACTTATTGCATTGAAAAATTGGTTTTCTATATATATGATTCCAAAATTCTTTTTCACTCATCATCTTCACCATCTTTCATAGTTAGTACAGCCTTACCTATTTTTTCTATAGCATTTTCACTTTCCATAACATATATAAAAGCTGTTCCCTGTTGAGGTATTGGTACTCCAACCATATATCTTATATCCCATTCTAAAGTTTTATTTCTACAATTTTTAATTTCTCTTATGATTCCTAAACAACCACGCCATTTATGATTCTCAGTAAATTGCACTACATCATCTTTTTCAATCATTGCTATCACCTCGTAAGATTAAATCTATTTGAGTATTTTTTATATTATTTATTTGAATAATTACATTATTGATACATTGTTTCCATTCATTGATAGCTAATTCTTTTGCTCCATCTCCTCTAGGTGGCATAAAAGTAAATGCGTTTATATATTCAATCATTTCATCTACAGCCTTATCAAATTGCTTTATTGGTCTTTTCATTCCTAAATGTTTTCTACTCATTTTCATCACCAAAACTTTTAATCATAAAATATATAAACATTGACATAGCACCAACACTATAACTATATCCCTCTACATCTTTTACCCAATTCCATACTGAGAAATATATAAATGCACACAATAAACCAACTAATTTAATTACATTTTTATTCACTACTAACACCTACCAATTCACTTATGATTCCATTTATTAACTCAGCTAATTTATCACCACAATCATTGTTAAACCTTAACTTATCTTGAATGTAAGCACCATCTTTAATAGTATCAGGTACAAAAGCATAGCTAGTATGGTCTATAATACTAACATATAAATAATTAGCCTTTATTCCTCTTTGAAAACCACCAAATTTTAGTATTTCAAGTTTAAATATAATATCTAAGTGAGTGCTATCTTCGTCCGTCCAGCCAATTCCTATAGTGTCATTTTCTTGTAAAAGTTTAGCTATTTCTTTATAAGTGTTTTTACCATTGATAACTTCATCATACTTGTTATAGTTCATTATTTTTCACCATCTTCCATTATTTTTTCTTTTAGCTTATACCAGCTTTCATCAATTTTTAAATCACTATTTTTTTCAATATGATTTATGATTCTAAATAATAAACAATCGCCTTTACTCATATCATCTAATCCGTTATAAGCTTCTATAGGTGGGTCAATTCTTTTCCCGTTTCTTCCTATTCTAAATACAAGAATTGGTTGAAATAATCCACTACCAATCATATTAGTTGGGTATAACATTTGAATTAACATTCTCCAATCACTATTTTCAACTTCTTTTACATTAGTTTTAACAACTCGTGCTATTTCTTTTTCGGTAAAGTCATAGTAAGATACTCTACCTCCAGCTTCTACATATTTTTTATCTTCTTCTTTATAATTCATTTTAGTCCTCCATTTTTTCTACTCGTTGAATAAGTTTAACTAACTTAATACAAAACTTATATAAGTCAGCCTTACTCATTGTTATCAACTTTTCTTTATTTTCTTTTTTATCTTTAAATACATCTTCTAGCATTTGCTTAGTTAAAAGCTCTATTGTGTCGTCTAGTGTATCTAATTTAGTCATTGTAAATATTTTCTATATGTTTAAATTGTTTTTCTAGCATTTCTTGTTGTTTCTTTTTAAATTTTTTTAAGTCCTTTTCATCTTTAATTTTCATTACAAAAGAATATAAAGAACTAATTAACAACACTAGCATAGTAATTATTGCTAAAATCCAATATATAACTTGAAACATATTAAATTTCCTCCTTTATCACTTTTTTTATCCAATCCGTCATTTTCATATAGTTTTCTTCATTGATTTTATTAGAAGACACAACTCTATAAATTTCATTCAATTTATCTTTTTCTTTTAGATATAAATTATTGATAGTTTTTATTTCTTTATCCTTATCTTTAAGCTTTTGAACTAAGATTCTATTATTGCTATCTAATAATTGATTCCTAGCTCTTAACTTATTAGCCTCTTCTTCATTCATTCGTTTCACCAATTTTTTCGTTTGCTATTCTTTGGTGCTGTCTATCAACTTTGTACTTATATTCCTTTTCTAAATCATCTTCCATAAAAGCAATAGTGTATTTTAATTGGTCTAAACAAATTGTGACATCAGTGATTTCTTCTTTCATATCAGCTAAAAGTTGTAAACTTATATCTCCCTCTAACTCATCATATTTTCTTAACCATTTACATAAGTTTTTAGTTAATTCACTCATTTCTTCTATCCATACAGGTATTTGAGCTTTAACTCCATAATGATTAACAATTTCAGTATTCTTTTTTAAAACTTCTTTAAATTCGTTCATATTATCAGCTCCTAATCCTCAACTAAGGTGTATTTTTTATATTTATTAGCCCACCCTAGACTATTTTTACTTTTAACCCATTCATCAGTAA
>CANPIH010000072.1 GCA_947574085.1 uncultured Mycoplasmatota bacterium
GGCCAGTTGGTGAAGTGGCTTAACACACTGCCCTTTCACGGCAGCATTCACGGGTCCGAATCCCGTACTGGTCACCATTTAAGTTTTAAACATTGTAAAATGTTTAAATAAAGTATTTAAAATCTTGGTTAATGGTAATAAAAAGAAATTAAATACCTAGCATGTTTTATTAAAATCTTGGGAGATTGTAATAAAACTCACTTGAAAGTATACTATGTATACTTTTTTTCTTGGTGTACATATACGTCCATTGTTGTAGAAACCCTACTATGCCCCATACTTCTTCTTACATGATCAATAGGTTTATGATTATGAATTATCTGATTGCACTTCCCTACCTAAATTTATTGCTTTTGAAAAAAAGTTATTCAATTTCTTCTTCGCAGGTTGCATTAGTAAATAAACTCAAACTCAATCTGGATTTTTATTTTAAAGTTTTAAATTTAAAATAAAGTATTTTTCTATTTTAAAAAATATAGCATACAAATTAATATGGGCAATAATAGTATGGACAGTGAATCATTAAAAGAAATACGAGTTGAAGATTATATATGGTACATATATATTTTTTTAGCTGTTTTTGCACTAATTTCTAATTATTTTGAAAAAGATTATTTAAAAACACATAATAAAAAGGATGAAACAATTTTTAGAACTATTAATACTGAAATATTTATAGTTACGTTTATCATTTATCTTTATTTTGTCTATATTAATTATAAACATATAAAAAGACTAGATTCAAATTCTAGTCCAAAACAAATTCTACTTGCAAATTTAGGATTGATTTCAGCAATTTTATTCTTAATTGGTGGCGGTATATCTTTATATATAAGTATTGTTGGAGATGATGAAGACGAGTTCTTATTAAATTTTTTCTAGTCATTCTCTATACTACGATATACTTCATGATTTTCGAGTGTTTTCCCTTTCAATTGAGCAAGTTCCGATATGCTCACTACTTGATACCCTTCTGCATAAAGTTTAGGAAGTAACTCTTCTACAGCTTCTATAGTTGAGTCGTATAAATCATGCATCAAAATAATATCTCCATCACTAACATTTTCCATAACGTAATTTACAATATGCTCTTTATTTCGATGTAGCCAATCTTCCGTGTCTAAATTCCAATTAATAAAAACAGTATTTAAATTATTTTTTATTTTATTAGTAATATTTCCATAAGGAACTCTTGTATACAGTATTTCTTTTCCTGTAATAGCATTGTATATTTCTTTAGTTTTTTCTTCTCCACGTATAACATCTTCAAGCTTCATTCGCTTCATGTTTTTATGATTATAAGAATGACTTCCTATTTCATTTCCCTTGTTTAAAACATTCAAAATTGTTTCTTTTCCATATTCCATTCGATTTCCTACCATAAAAAACGTTGCATGAGCTTTGTTTTGTTCTAGCAAATCTACTATTTTGTTTGTTTTATCATTATTTGGACCATCATCAAACGTTAATGCAACAGCTTTTTTATTTTTATCGAACTCATATCCATTTTCTAAAGAATGCTCTTTTTCTTCTACTTTAGTTGTAAAAAGAAAACAATTTTCAACTTCTTTATAATTTACACGTAAAGAAAGCAGTTCTTCTAAAGCAGGTTCAATATCTTCTTTATCGAAATAAATAATAAACTCATCATCTAAAAGTTGATAATATTTTTTATTCTCTTTCTGATTAACAATATCTGCTATAAATTTAGGATATTTTAAATAAAGCAGTGTATGAATCTTTTGTTCAAATTCTTCTTTTTTTTCTTCTTTTACATAATCCAATAGGTCTTTTTTTTCTCCAGTTTTTATATCCACCAAATAACTGGTAAAATATTCCTCTTTTTGAAAAGCCATGTAAATAAAAAGATCATTATAATTTTCCTTTTTAGTTAGCTTTTTGTCTGCATTTTCTTGCATAATTTCGGTTACAGCTGAACTCACCTCTTTTGCTTCATTTAGAGCAACTACATGATGCTCATTTTTTCCAAAAAAAACCAAAAAAGGAATGACTAAAACAAAAAATAGGCTGGGTATTAACTTCATTTTTACTTCTTTCATACTTCATCACTAATAATAGTATACCAAGAATTAGAACTTTTACGCATTATTTTATAGATAAATTGGTACTTTTTTACAATACATAATTAATTCATAACTCTTTTGAACATTCTTTCTAAATCATAGTTAGAAAACTTAATAATTGTAGGTCTACCATGAGGACAATTGTAAGGATTATCACACAAAACCAGTTGGTTTATTAATTCTTCTATAGCATCAGATCCAATATGCATATTCGCTTTTATACTCATTTTACAAGCAAGTGTAATAGCAAGATGTTCATTAAATTTAACAGGGTCAAATGTACCATTATTTTGGATCAATATATCAATAATTTTATGAATAGATTCTTCTTCATAACCAGTTTTTAACCAAGTGGGATGTTCTTTAAAAAGAAAAGTATTGAGTCCAAATTCTTCCACTTGAAAACCCATATTTTGTAAAATATCTTTATTATTTTTAACAATTAAAAATTCACTAGAAGAAAGTTCTATGGGTATAGGAAATAACAATCCAATCTTTGAGATTTCCTTTTCTTTTAACGCTTTTAAGTAACGTTCATAGTTTACTCTTTCTTGAGCAGCATGTTGATCAATTAAATACATTCCTTCTTCATTTTCTGCAATAATATAAGTTCCATGAGCTACTCCTATTGGATACAACACCAGTTTT
Source organism: uncultured Mycoplasmatota bacterium (assembly GCA_947574085.1). Lineage (GTDB taxonomy): Bacteria > Bacillota_I > Bacilli_A > RF39 > UBA660 > MGBC108787. The sequence goes on from CANPIH010000072.1 coordinate 2,733, forward strand.
TTTAATTCTTCGTTAACAATAATAGGACTTTCTTTTTTATCAATATAACTTAGATCAAATGTTACTTGATCCTTTTCTTTGTACTGTTCAATTTCTTTTTCTGCTTCTTGAACAAAATGCTCCACATAATGATCTTTTATTTCATTGTATTCTGGCTTTTTAATCGCCTCAGGTATTAGTAATGTTTTATACAATGCATCTTTAATTGTTGTTACTATTAAATCGTAAAGTTCATTTATTTTTGATAACTTTATATCTTGTTTTGTAGGATGAATATTTACATCGATTAAAGTTGGATCCGTATTGATTTTTAAAACAACAATAGGATATTTTGTATCAGGTTTGTATGTATAGTAAGCATCGTTGATTGCTTTATTAATGTCGTAATTCTTTACAACTCTATCATTTACCATTGTAATGAAATGATTTCGGTTGGACTTTAAAATCTCTGGCTTACCAATATATCCATACAAATCAAAATCATCGTTACTATTTTGAAGTTCAATCATTTTACTTGATACATTTAACCCATAAATTTCATGAATACATTTGTGTAAATTACCACTGCCGGTTGTTCTAACCAGAACACTTTCATTATTCTTTAAGGTAAAAGAAACGGTTTCGTGAGATAAAGCAAGTCTTTCAATTAAAGAAACACAGCCTGCAAGTTCTGCACTTTCACTTTTTAAATACTTAAGCCTAGCTGGAGTATTGTAAAAAAGGTCTTGAACTACGATCGTTGTACCTTTTACAGCATTTGCATTTTCCTCTTTAATAACTTTCCCACCTTTAATTTCTAGAAAAGTTCCTATATTTTCATGACAAGTTTTTAAAGTTACTTTACTTACACTTGCAATAGAAGGTAGAGCTTCTCCCCGAAAACCCAAAGTATCAATAAAAAACAAATCGTCTTCTTTAATTAGTTTACTTGTAGCATGTGGCAAAAAAGCTAAACGTACATCCTCTTGCTCCATTCCTTCCCCATCATCTTTTACTTCAATGGATTTTAATCCACCTTCTAATAAAGAAACAATAATGGTTTTGGCATGGGCATCTAAACTATTTTCACAAAGTTCTTTTACCACCGAAGAAATTTTTTCAACCACTTCTCCTGCAGCTATTTTATTTGCAAGAGATTCATTCATTACTTTAATTTTACTCATACCTTTACTACCTTTCAAAAAATGAAGTACGAACTTCTATCCAATCTATATTATCCAAATAAATGTTTAATGTGCAGTTGCTTTTTATACTTAAAAATCCTAAACCTTTTAAAACCAAATCTTCTGATTTTCTGATTTTTTTCTGTACTCTTTTTTTTGTTCTTAACAATTCATTATTTTCATAAACTTTTTTTATTTCTAATAAATTACTCATATATAAAGTCAAATTACATTTATTACCTACATTTTCTACTCGAATAAATCCTTCAATTATTATACTTGTACCTTGTTTTAATTGGTAAGTCATAGGTCTTAAAATACTTTTAGGTATCATTTTCTTGAGAAAAGAAGTACTCATAGTTTCATATATTGGATATTTGTATTGAAATCCAGGTGTATCAACTAATGTGTATTTCTCTAAAATGGGAATTGATATATATCCTGCGGTTGTATTTGGAACTGCACTTGTTGTAATGCTATTTTCTTCTTTTAAATGATTCAAAAGCGTACTTTTTCCAGCATTTGTATATCCCAATAAATAGGCTTCTTTTACCCTATTTTTTTCCATTGTACTTATAATTGAACTACTATTTACATTTTTAGAAGCACTTAAAAATAAAATATCATCTTTTATAAGATATTCATCTTGTAACCAATTCTTTATTTTTTCTTTTTTTATATATTTAGGGATGTAATCAATTTTACTTATAATTAAAGCTTTTGGTATTTTAACTTTATGAAAAGTTTTTATCACTTCTTCATTAACATTCAATAAATCTACTAAAAAAAAAGCAAATGTTTTTTTTAAATTAATCTGTTTTAAAACATCTGTTTCTAAAAAAGAAACCATTTTTAGATCATTGTAATGAATTAAACGAAAACATCGTTCACAAAGTGGAGAGCCAATCATTTTTTTTGGTATATAACCAGCTTTTTCTTTTTCCTCACTTTGTAAAAGTGCACCACAACCCCTACATTTATTCATAGTATTCTCCTATTTTAAATAAACCTTGATGTTCCATTTTTTTAAATATTCTTTTTTCAATTATCCGATGAATTTTAGTTCCTATTAAATCAATATTACTAATAGGATTAACCAAAATACTTACAAATCCCATTCGATTAGCACCTAAAATATCTGTTAATAGTTGATCCCCTACACACGCAATTTCATTGTCTTTAAAATTATAAATTTCCATTACTTTTTTGTATTTTCCCTTAAACGGTTTACGACTATTAAAGCTTGAATCTACATTTAGTCCCTCTTTAAAAGGACGAACGCGTGCTTTACTTGCGTTAGATAAAATAATCACTTTTATTCCTAATAATTCTATATCTGCAAATAAATCTTTAAGTTCTTGATCAACAGCTTTTATATTAACAGGTGCTATGGTATTATCTAAATCAAATAATATACATTTAATCCCTTTGCTTTTTAATTTTTCATAGTCAATATTAAAAATACTTTTTTGATAGATATCGGGAATAAACTTTTCCATATTAACACCTCGTACTCTAAGTATATCATAGAAATTAAAGAAATATTATAAAATTTGTTTACAAAAAAATAACAAATCCTTCGAATTGTTATTTACTTAAATTTTGAACATCTTCATTTCTTCCTCAAATGCAAAACACTAGTGATAGATGGATACTTTATGATAGAAGATATTATACCAACGAATTGTTTCAATCTTTGAATTGTATTTGCTAACCCTTTTCCAAAAAATTACATTAGATTCTGTATCCCATTTTAATTCTCCATAATTACTACGACACAATTAGGATAATCAAAAAAAACTTTTTAGCATATTTTTAGCATAATTAAAAACTTATAAAATTATAATTAATTAAGGAAGTGTAACATGTTTTTAACTATTTTAAAT
>CANPIH010000073.1 GCA_947574085.1 uncultured Mycoplasmatota bacterium
TAATTAATAGAAAACCCATAGAAAAAATCTATGGGTTTGTCTACATTCTGTAAAACTTTACCAATTGGTAAAGTTTTTTTTATAAATTTTTATTTAACTAATTCAGTAAAAATGTAATAGAAACGTTTGATTTTATATTGAATTGCATATAGTTAAATATGAAAAATTATTTTTATAAAATTAGTATTTTGTTTATTGTTATGATACTGTGTTTTGCCAATAAAATCGTGTTAGCAAGTCTACCTTTATCTGGTAAATTGATTGTTATTGATGTTGGTCATGGAGGTGCTGATCCGGGAACAATGTCTGGAAATATTTATGAAAAAGATATCAATCTTGCTATTTCAAAGGCATTAGAAAATGAACTTTCAAAGCTTGGAGCAAGCGTTATTCTAATTCGTAATGAAGATTATGATTTATCTAAACCAAATGCTTCTTGGCGTAAGAAAAGTGATTTTGATAATCGTATAAAAATGATTAATACTAGTGGAGCAAGTTATTATTTATCCATACATTTAAATTATTTGGAAGATTCAAGTTATTATGGACCACAAGTTTTTTACAATAAGAAAACTGAAAGCAATAAAATCATTGCTGAACAAATTCAAAGTGAACTTAATAAAGAATTAAAAACGAACAGAGAAGTGAAATTAATTCCATCTTCTACTTATATGTATAAAGAATTAAATGTAAAAGGAGTATTGATAGAATGTGGATTTTTATCAAATTTTCATGAAAGAAATTTATTAGTTACAAAAGAATATCAAAATAAATTGGCTAAAACTATAGCAGAAGCAATGAGTAGATTAAAACTCTAAATATTTCATTTCATAATTTAATTTCCAAGATAATCCAGTTAGATATGATTTGTCTTTTAAAACTTTTTTATAATGTTCTTCAGTAACTTGATCATTTAAAAATTTATAAGTATATTCAAATAAAAAAGTACATTCTTCTAAAGCTTTATCATATAATTCAAAAAAAGAATCTTTACTTTTTATGGATTTGTTCCAAGGATTATACCAAATTTTATGATTTAAATTGAATATTGATAAATTTATACTAGTGATATGTGTATTATAATTTTCAAATAATCCCTCTTTTTTAGGCGTAATTTTATCCCATAATTTATAAATTTGTTTTTTAATCCCTATTTTATCTTCTATTATATATTTATAAGAATTATACATTATTTGGCAACCTTTTTGATATTTGATACCTCCATTTTTTATAGAATAAATTTCAAAATAGATTTCATTTAGTAAGCAAATAAGTTTTGTATCTATTCTTTCTTTTGTTATTAAATGTTTATGGATTTTAAAATTTTTAAAAAGTTTTTTTTCTTTTTTTTCATAAAGATAAGCGTCGATTTCCATTTCCATTTTGTTATGAAGTCCATTGTATTTTAATGTTTCTTTCCTTTTTTTATCATAAAATCCAGTTTTGTAAACAATATAAGGATGGATGGTGCTATCAAGAACGTAATGAGTTAAGAATCCAAAAAGAGAGGCAAGTACACTTGGATTGTGTAAAAGATTTTTTTCTTTTATTTTTTCTATGAATTTTAAAAAGAAAGTATCTGTATTTTGTGTATGACAAATACGCTGAAAATCAATTTTTTTACTGGAAAAAAATTGATAGAAAATAAATGGGTCTGTTCCTTGAGCAAAAAGTTCGTAAATATTCTTTTTCTTTTGCAATATTGCAGTAATTTTTTTATTTGAATTAACAAGAACATCGTTAGCAAAGAAGTTATGTGTTGTAATTAAAGGCATAAATTTTCACATTCCTTTCACAATATTATAACATAAAGGACACGTAAAAAATATATACTGATTTTATCTTGTATGATATAATGTATTGTAAGGTGATACTGTGAATAAAATATTTAAAACTTTAGATGAACAGGTTTCTATTTTAGAAAATAAAGGTATGATTATTGAAGATGTATCTGCTACAAAAGAAATATTACTTCGTGAAAATTATTTTTTTATAAGTGGGTATAGAACTTTATTTACGAAATCTTTAACAGATAAAACATTTATTCCAGGAACTACTTTTAGACAACTTTATGGTGTTTTCAATTTTGATCGACAAGTTCGTAATATTTTATTTAAAAATTTACTTATTATTGAAAACAACTTAAAAAGTATAATTTCATATCATTTATCTAGAACGTATGGAATTAAAGAAAATGATTATTTGAATCCAAATAATTTTAACAATCATCCAGAGAAACGTAGGCAAATTAATGATTTGATTAATAAAATGAAACGTCAAATTCGTTCGAATGTTGATACTCATACTGCAACTTCTCATTACAATACAAGGTATGGATATATTCCTTTATGGATTGCAGTAAAAGTATTATCTTTTGGAATTGTAAGTGAACTTTTTTTGATTTTAAAACCAAGTGATCAAAACTCTATTGCAGAATTTTTTAAAGTTGATGCAACTAATTTGGCTACCTATCTCCCTGTACTTGCTAATTTTCGTAATTTGTGTGCTCATGAAGAGATACTTTTTGATCATCATGTGCAAAGAAAAATTAATGATACAAAATTTCATGAAAAATTAGAAATACCAAAATTAGAATCAGAATATATTTATGGTAAGGATGATTTATTTTCCTTAATTATTATTTTAAAGCAGTTATTGCGTAAAGATGATTTTCATTCTCTAATAAAAGAATTGGATTATGAAATTCAAAAACTAAGTGGAAAGTTGGAAAGCATTAGTATTGGTAAAGTTCTTGAAAAAATGGGATTTCCTATTAATTATTTAGAAATAGAAGGGATTAAGTAATATGCAAGAAAATAAAATAAATAAAATTATAAGATATGCAGTTATTTTAATATTGGTTTTTTTTCTAGGTGCATTTGGAATGTTTGCACTAGTGAAATATTCTCCACTAAATATTACTGAGAATATTACTAAGACTATTAAGGATGTTACTGTAACTGATTCAGGAATAGCAGATGCTGTTGAAAAAGTTTATGATTCTGTAGTTACCATTGAAACGTATCGAAAAGAAAAACTTTATGCAACTGGAACAGGTTTTGTTTATAAAAATGAAAATGGAAAAGGTTTTATTTTAACGAATAACCATGTTATAGAAAATGGAGATGCCATACGAGTCGTGTTTACTAATAATAATTCTGTAGAAGCAAAAGTAGTTGGTAGTGATAAATATGCAGATATTGCAGTATTAACAGTTGATAGTAAAAATGTTTTAAGTGTTGCACAACTAGGGAAAAATGATTCTTCTAGAATAGGTGATACGGTATTTGCAGTTGGTGCTCCTATTGATAGTAGTGCATATTCCTGGACAGTAACAAGAGGTATTTTATCTGGAAAAGATAGAATGGTAGAAGTGAGTTTAACAAATAGTTCAGTTAGTGACTGGGTTATGAGTGTAATTCAAACGGATGCAGCTATTAATTCTGGAAATAGCGGTGGTCCTTTATCAAACTCAAATGGTGAAGTAATAGGTATAACTTCTATGAAACTTGCAAGTAGTCAAATTGAAGGAATGGGTTTTGCAATTCCTATCGAAGATGCTTTATGGTATGCAGAAAAATTTGAAAGTGGAGAAAGTATTTCAAGACCCTATTTAGGAGTGTCTATGTACAATTTAACAGATATTTTAATACGATTGGATGCACCAATATCTAATGGGGTATATATAGATAAAGTGGAAAGCGATAGTCCAGCAGATAAAGCTGGTTTGAAAAGTGGAGATATTATTGTAAAACTTGGTGATGCAGATATAACAAGTTTAGCTTTTTTGAAATATCAACTTTATAAGCATACCGTTGGTGATTATGTTGAAATAAGTTATTATCGTGGAAGTGAACTTAAAACAACAACGATTCATTTATCTAAAGCCGTTAGCTAGATTTTTTGGATAATTTATATATATAATATAAAAAAAATACTTTTTATTAAGTAAAAGTATTTTTTTTCAATTAAAGAAGGATTATATTATACATTTAAAACTTATAGTTTAACAAAAAATTTAAAAGTAGTAAAAAATTTATTTATTCTTAAAAATTCTGATTATGTTGAAAGTTAAATATTTTTTATAAAAATAGTTTGAAGTTTATTTTATGAAATTGTTTGCAATTTAGTAGATACTTTAAAATAGAGGAGATATATTTTAAAGTATTAAAACATTTTGTAAAGCCGAAAGTATATTACAAATCTTTAGAAAACATCTAAAATCAAACTTTTATTTATCAAATTTGGAAAATAAAAAAATGTTTTGCTATAACAATGATTCAGAAAGTTGCAAATAAAAATTATAATGGGATTATATAGTACTAAAAAAATTCTTTTAGAATGAAATATTAGACTATGTTACCAAATTATTTATTTAACATATTTTATACTAGAGGTAAAAATATGTCTGATAGAATAACAAAAAAAGTGGTTTTGGATGCTGGTTATGGAGGAATTTGTTAAATCTAAAAATAAAAGAATGGCTATAAAGAAATAGAAATATAAGGAATTATAGTACTTTGATAGGAAAGTATTTTTTATTATGAAAATTTTTAATAAAGATAGTACAACTCCCATACAAAATTAAAGTAAATTTCATTAAATATTAACAGGTGATTATATGAATTTGGATGAATATAAACTAGATTTTGTTATCCCAAAAGGAGCTTGTGGTTTAGAATCAATTTTATTTGCAAATTATAAAGAAAATCAAAAAGGAATGTTGCCTATAACTAATTATGACACTTTGCCTAATCCAACAACTATTTTTACAGTTGCAAATAATGAAATAGCATTAAATGAAGCAGGTTTTTATGAAATTACTTTGAGTGGCAAATTATCAAAAAATGCTCAAAGTGCCACTTTATATTTAGAAATGATAGATTATGGTACTTCAGTAATGGAAAATATTATAACAGTGGAGCTTACCACAAACGCTTTTCAATCTTCAACAATGTTTTTTTCACAAACAAAAATTTTACAAATAGACGCTATAAAAAGTTTACGAGTGTATCTTTCATCAAATGATACAGCCTTTACAAATCAGTTAAATATTACAATTAAAAAAATTAGAATATAAGATAAAAATGTGTACTAATACAATCAATTTTAGTAAAATAGAATAATCTATTATAGGTGATAAAATGAACTCAAATGAGCAATATGAACTAGACTTTGTGATTCCCAAAGGTTGTGATGGCTCATGTGGTATAGAAGCAGCAATTAATGTTATATATAATGATGGAAAGTCTGGAACTTTTACAATTAAACAAAGTGATATATTTCCTCAAAATACTAATATTTTTTCAGCAAATAGTAATCAAGTATTAATTAATGAAGCAGGAGTTTATGAATTTAATCTAAATGGTCAATGGGCTCAAAATGGAATAAGTTCAGAATTATTATTACGATTAATAGATGTTCAATCAGGTGATAGAAATACTTTAATTTCCGTAGATTTATATAAAAATAACCAATATATGGAATATTTAACATTTTCTATGTCAAAGACTATAAAATTAGATCAAGCAAAAAATGTTGAAATTCAACTGGTTACAAGTGGTGGAGTAAAATATACAACAGTGAAAGGACTTGTATTAAC
>CANPIH010000074.1 GCA_947574085.1 uncultured Mycoplasmatota bacterium
TTGTTTTTTAAAGACAAAATGAAAAATAAATGATATAATGCAATACAGAATGGAGGAAACAATGACAACACAATTTGTAGAAAATCTTATCAATGAAAAGATGATAATAAATGAAAATGAAATTGTATTTACTTTCTATGAATTAAGAGTTAAGCATAATTTATCTGAAGAACAAGTTGATGAGTTTTTAGCATTATGCAAAACAAGATTAGAAAATTTAGATTATAAAGTATATTTTACAGGTGCTAAATTTACATATCAAAATGCAAATAGAACTGTACAAGACAATGAATTTATGATAGCAATAAGAGAACAGTTTGGATGAATTAAAATATAGAAACGAGGATGTAATAATGAAATATTCAAAAAGTGAAAAACAATTATTTAATGAGGCAGGAATATATGTTGAAGATAAAGATTATACAAAAGAAGAAAGAGAAAACTTAAAAATACAAGTAACAGATTATATTATGAATCAGAGTTCAAAAGATATAAGTAATCTTAATAAGAAATTTAGCAATATTTTATATAGTTAAGTTGAAAGACTAATAGTAATTTGAAAGTGAGATGTAATTATGGGATTATTTGATAAATTTAAGAAAAGTGATAAAAACAATAATGTTAATGTAAATGGTTGGGATGCTATAACTAATTTGTGTGATAAGATATATCCTAATCAGGAAAATCCAAAACATTATGGAACATTAATTAGTTGGGAACTTGGAGGTAATGATCCACTCAAGGGTATAAGTATTTATGATGGTGGCGATTATTGGCATTTTATAACTTATGGACTATCAGAGTTATACGAAAAAGAGTCTGATGTAAAAGATGTAAGTGGTTATGGAATGGAGTTCACCTTTAAATTGAAAAAAGATAATTATGAAAATGAAGAAAATGAAATAAAATGTATTTGTGGCATTTTACAATCTATTGCTAGAATCACTTTTACAAAAGGAGAAGAATTTAATTCGTATGAGTATTTATATACAGGTCAAACTGAGGGAATTGATTATAATAGAAAATCTAATATAACTGGATTTATTACTGTGCCTGATGATAAATTTCACGAAATAAATACTCAAAACGGCAAAGTCAATTTTGTTGAGTTTATAGGAGTAACTGATAACGAATTAAAAGCAATTCAAAAGAAACAGATTACCGTCAAGGAACTATACAAAAAAATTGGTAGTGATGTAACAAGTTATAACAGAAATTCAGTAATATAAATTACAATTTTATAGTAATAAAAATCTCCGAAAGATTATACTTTCAGAGATTTTTTCATTTATTTTATAATGGCATCATTTGCAGTAAATCCTTCAAGTGAATTTTCTTTTACTTGAATACAAATGTAAGAAATTGCATTGTCTTTGTTAGCAAAAAATTGTCTTTCTGCTACTGGAGATATTCTTACCCAATCACCAGCAACTAAATTAACTTCTTCGTTGTCAATAATTGCTTTGCCAGAACCACTTATAACATAGTAAATTTCTTCATTTTGTTTATGAGAATGAATAAAAGGCACACATTCTCCTGCTCCAATAGTGTTGATGCTAATTTCAGCACCTGTTAAACCTAATTTTTCGTGTAATTCAACTCTAGGTGCACTTTCTGAACTTATTTTCATAAAATTTGACATTTTAAATTCCTCCTTAAATATTAGTATAATAAAATTATATCAAGATACACACAATAAAACAAGTACGCACTTTAAAGTAACTACTTGTCAAAGTAATAATATATGATACAATATCAGTAAATTAGTAAGGAGTATCAAAATGAGAAATATAAATGAATTACCAGAATGTCCTGTTGCAACTACAATATCTTTAGTAGGAAGTAAGTGGAAATTATTGATAATAAGAAATTTAACAAAAAGAACATGGAGATTTAATGAGCTACAAAAGTCACTGAATGGAATATCACAAAAAGTATTAACGGATAGTTTAAGGCAATTAGAAAGTGATGGTATTATTTTTAGAAAGGATTACCATACGAATCCACCAAAAGTTGAATATGGAATGACTGATTTAGGATTAGAATTAAGTAAAATGTTAGATATAATGGCTTCATTTGGGGATTTTTACAAATCAAAATTATAATAAATTTAAGGAGAGAGAAAAATGCAATGTATTAAAGATACTATAAAAAATATAAATATAGTAATTGGATGTAATATAGGATGTTCTTATTGTTATGCAAGAATGAATAATAATAGATTTCATACTATTGATGATTTTAATAAACCTGTATTTTTTGAAAATAAATTGAAAATGCTTAATAATAAAAGGCATACAGCGTATTTACTAACTGGACAAAGTGATTTATCAGGTTGGAATGAAGAATGGAAAGATAAAGTTTTTTCTAAAATGAAAGAAAATGAAAACACACAATATATTTTTTTAACTAAAAGACCTGAAAATATTAACTTAAAAGAAACTCCTGATAATGGTTGGTTTGGTGTAACAGTTACTTCTTCAAAAGAAAAGACAAGAATTGATTATTTAAGAAATAATATCAAAGCAAAGCATTACCATATTACTTTTGAGCCTATGTTTGATGATGTAGGAAAATTAGATTTAAGTAATATTTCTTGGATTGTAATAGGTACTGAAACAGGTAATAGAAAAGGGAAAATATCATCAAAAAGAGAATGGGTATTTAACATTTACAATCAAGCAAAAGAGAAAAATATACCTGTATTTATGAAAGAAGATTTATTAGGAATTTTAAAAGAAGATGAGTTTGTTCAAGAATTTCCTAAAGAATTTGGAGGAATAGAATGATAGATTTAAAAAAAGTTGTAATTAAAGAAAAGAAAGTTGATACAATTCTTACAAAATCAAACTTGCCAATAGCAGGATATTCAGTAAATCCTTATGTTGGTTGCCCTTTTGGTTGTGAATATTGTTATGCTACATTTATGAAAAGATTTACAGGACATAAAGAAGATTGGGGAATGTTTTTAGATGTTAAGATGTGGGATAAAATAAAAAATCCTGAAAAATATAAAGGTAAAACAATGATAGTAGGATCTGTAACAGATGGATATAATTATTTTGAAGCAAAATATAAAAGAACAAGAGCATTTTTAGAAGAAATGCAAGGAAGTGGAATAAATTTAATTATAACAACAAAATCTAATTTAGTTACAAGAGATATTGACTTGATAAAAACATATCCTAATCCATTGGTTGCTTGGTCAATAAATACATTAGATGAAGAATTTAAGAAAGATATGGATTCAGCACCAACAATAAAATCAAGAATTGAAGCAATGAAACAAGTTCACGATGCAGGAATAAGAACAACTTGTTTTATTTCTCCAATATTTCCTGGTATTACTGATGTATTTACTATAATAGAAAAAATAAAAGACTTTTGCGACTATATATGGCTTGAAAACTTGAATTTAAGAGGCACATTTAAGCCTACTATAATAAATTATATAAAAGAAAAACACCCTGAATTAAATGATTTGTATAATAAGATTTATACTAAAAAAGATATGTCTTATTGGGAAGGGTTAGATAAAAAAGTACAAGAGTATGCAGATAAAAATGGATTTATGTATGTTATAGATGAAGAACCATTTTTAAAAAATCCTACTGGAAAACCTATAATAATAAACTATTTTTATCACGAAAAAATAAGACAATTATCAAAGAATAAATAGTAATTTTTAAAGAAATATTCAAAAATACAAATTACAATTTATATAAATGTTAAAAATATTTGCGTAACTTCCAAAGAAATTTGGTAGACTGAATAACAATTAAAAAGTAAAATGTTTTGTGAAAGGAGTGATTATATGAATATAGGTCAAAATATTATGAATTTAAGAAAAGGTGCAAAACTTTCACAAGAACAACTTGCTGAAAAAATGGGAGTCACTAGACAAACGATAAGTAATTGGGAACTAGATGAATCTAGTCCAGATTTAAAACAAGGCAAAGAATTATCTAAAATATTTAATGTAAGTTTAGATGATTTAACTGGAGATTTAACATTTGAATATTTAGATGATGCAGATAGTGATAGAAAAATTACTATAATATCATCAATAGAAAATGTTATAGTAACTTGCAATAAAATTCAATCATCAAATAAATACAAAGGTGGCAAAGATTCACCACAATATGCTTTATTTGGAATTGATGAAAGTAATGATACTATTTTTGGAGTTAATAATACTTTTTTAGGTTGGTATGAAAATAAAGAGCAAATATCAAAAGAAATTATGGGAATAAAAGAAGCCTTTATGTCAGGAACTTTATCATACGAATTAAAGTATAATGTTGAAGTAGAAAAAAAATTAATGGGAATGAAACTTGTCATTAAAAAATAACAAATTACAAATTATAGAGCAGATAATTGTGGAGGTAGTAAAAATAAATTATTGGTGGTTTTGGTTTATTATAATCTTTTGTTGTATAATAATACCAAGAAGAAATAAATTATATTTAGGAATAATGAAAAGAAAAAAGAAAGGTAGGAAAAGGAAAATGCCACAAGAAATGATAAAAGAATTTATGAACAAAGTTTGTACCATTAGTTTATTTAATGAATCTTTTGGAGTAACAGGTAAAATAATTATGATAGAAGATAACTGGATAAAAGTTGAAGAAAAAAATGGAAATAGAATGATTAATGGAGATATGATTCGAGATATAAAATTAATGCCAGAAAAATATCAAAAGTAACTGCAAAATTACAATATGTAGGGCAGGTAATTAAGTTGAAAATTACTTGTCCTTTGTGATATAATTGAAACAAAATATAGTAATTTTGTAGTTTGAAAGATTTATAGTAAGTTATAGGAGAGATGATAAATTGGATATAGAAGTTAATAATATAAAAATTCATTATGAAGTTTTAGGGAACGGAAAACCTGTAATTTTATTAAACCCAAATAGTGTTAATACAGGACTTATGAAATTTATAGCAAATAGGTTAAAATATAAATACAAAGTATATCTTTTTGATAGAAGATGTTGTGGAAAAAGTGAAAAAAACTGTACTTTAAATTACGAAGAATCAGCAAAAGATGTATATGAATTTATAAACAAATTGAATATACACAAGCCTTATTTACTAGGTTGTAGTGGTGGTGGAACTGTTGCGTTAAATGTAGCAATTCATTATCCAAAAAGTATTTCTAAATTAGTTATATGTAGTGGCGTTGCAAGAAATAATATTGTCAAAAAACCTAATTATGCAAAAGTTATGGAAAAAATTCCTTTTTATCCAGGTAAAAAGAATAACGAAATGTTTGAAAAATTAAATTATGAAGCACATTCTATAACAAAAGATGAATTAGGAATTATAATAGTGCCAACTTTAGTATTTAATGGTGGTGAAAAAGATATAGTTCCAAAAAACGAGGCTGAATATATTTCTAATAATATAAATCATTCAGAATTAGTTATATTAGAAAAAGCAGGACATTGTAATTATGTTTTTAAAAATAAATTATTTTATGGGAAGTTATTTAAGTTTTTAGAACAGTAACACAAATTACAATCTGTAAAGGAGAATTAAAAATATGAAAGATGGAAAAATGCCAAATCCAAAT
>CANPIH010000075.1 GCA_947574085.1 uncultured Mycoplasmatota bacterium
CAGAGTGAAAGAAAAGCATGGAATAATTCTATGCAATATATGATGAAAGTTTTAATAGATAATAACATACCTGGAAATGTAGGAATAGCTATTGAATTTAAAATTCCAAATACATCTAAGAGAGTAGATTTTATAATTACAGGTAAGAATGGAAAATTTAAAAATACAGCTATTATTGTTGAATTAAAACAATGGACTGAAGCTGATATAGTTAATGGAAAAGATGGAATAGTACAAGCATATACAGGACATGCTTTAAGAGAAGTTACACATCCATCGTATCAAGCTTGGTCATATGCAACAACAATTGAAGATTATAATGAAACAGTACAAGAGCAACAAATAGATTTACACCCATGTGCATATCTCCATAATTACTTAGCAGTAACACCTCCAACATTATTGGCAGAGGATTACAAAAATTATTTAGAAAAAGCACCTGCTTTTATAAAAGGTGATGTAGAAAGATTAAGAGATTTTATAAATAAGTATATTAAATATGGTGATGATAAAGAAACATTATATATGATTGAAAATGGAAAAATTAGACCTTCTAAGTCATTACAAGATGCTTTATCAAGTATGCTAAAAGGTAATCAAGAATTCATTATGATTGATGACCAAAAACTTGTATACGAAACAGCATTAGAAATGGCAAGAAAATCATATAGAGATGGAAACAAAAGAGCTTTGATAGTTAAAGGTGGACCAGGAACAGGCAAATCAGTACTAGCAATCAATCTGTTAGTAAGATTAACAAATGAAAATATGGTTTGCTCATATGTAACTAAAAATGCAGCACCAAGAAATGTATATGCTACGAAATTGAGTGGAGATTTTAGAAAAACAAGAATAAATAATTTATTTAAGGGTTCTGGCTCATTTGTAGAATCAGCAGAAAATGAATTTGATGTTTTAATAGTTGATGAAGCGCATAGATTAAATGAAAAATCAGGAATGTTCCAAAATTTGGGTGAAAATCAAATAAAAGAAATTATTAAAGCATCTAAATTTTCAGTATTTTTTATAGATGAGTCACAAAGAGTAACTTTAAAAGATATAGGAAGTATCGAAGAAATACAAAAATATATTGGACAAGCTAATGCTGAATCAGAAATAATGGAATTAGAATCACAATTTAGATGTAATGGATCCGATGGATATATTGCTTGGATTGATGATGTATTAGAAATAAGAAATACTGCTAATAGTGATGGATTTGATTTGGATTATGAGGTTAAAGTATGTGATACTCCAAATGAAGTAAGAGATATAATATTTGAAAAGAACAAAATAAATAATAAAGCAAGATTACTTGCAGGATACTGCTGGAATTGGATAAAAGAAGGAAAAAATAAATCAGATATATTTGATATAACCATTCCAGAACATAATTTTGCAATGAGTTGGAATTTAGGAAATAGTCAAACATGGGCAATTGATTCAGAGTCTGTAAATGAAATAGGATGTATACATACAGCACAAGGACTTGAATTTGATTATGTTGGAGTAATTATTGGAAACGACTTAAGATATGAAAATGGTAAGATAGTTACAGATGTTACAGAAAGAGCAAAAACAGATCAATCAATAAAAGGAATATATAAAATGTTTCAACAAGATTTTGATAAAGCAGAGAAAATAGCAGATGAAATAATAAAAAATACATATAGGACATTAATGACAAGAGGACAAAAAGGATGTTATATTTATTGCACAGATAAAAATTTGTCAGATTATTTAAAGAAAAGATTAAATCAAAATGAATGTATCGTTTATCCTATTGATGAAGAGGAACATTATAGTGATTTAATGGTTGCCGAAGATAGTGAAGAATATAGATATGAATAGCAAAAGAAAAGCAAAATAAGATGTCAAAGTATATATTATTTTGCTTTAAATTTTAGGTATAAGAATTATGAAAGAAAATATAAGTATGGAAATTTTAAGATTTAATAAATCTAATAGCAATGATTATAGAAAATTTATTAACAAATATAATAACATAATAGAATTTGATACATTAAATATTCAGACTTTTAATATAGGAGAAAAAGAAATATTTTTATTAGTAGACAAAGGAATAGTAAGAAAGTATAAAATATTAGCATATTCAATAATTGAAAAAGAGTTGAAATATTTATATATAGTAAATTTAATAAGTAAAAAGTATGAAAACAATGGAACAACAATATTTGTTTCTGATTTTATGGTAAAGAAAAACTTAAGAAATAAAGGAATTGGAACAAAATTAGCCCAATATTTGATAGATTATATTTATATAGATAAAAATATAATATTACAACCAGATGGAGATGGATATTGGTTTTGGAAAAAGTTCGGTTTTGAAGAGGATAATGAGTCAGAAAAAATGACATGGAAAATAAAAGATAATAGAAGGTGATATGAGTTGGATAATGAATTTGGTTATATTGACAATAAACCATTTAAAAATTGTTTTCCAGATGAACAGATAATTTCAATTATAAAGACAGATGAAGATGGAATACAATTTAAAATTAATGATATAGAAAAGTATGATTCTTTTGATTACAAAGAGCGTCCTAGAGAATTATATGCAATAGATAGTAGTCTAAGACCAATTACTGCATTTAATGTAAAATTAAAGAGAACAAATTATGCACCTATATCAAGCACTATATTATATTCGGATTTTTATGTGTGGGGATATAATGGAAATGAAAATATTTCTCACTTTACTAAAGAAACTAAAATATCAAAAATGGAATATTATCATGATGAAATAAGAAATATTTTTGGAAATAGTTCATATAGTGCAAAATATAAATTTGATAAAAAGAACTTATTAGAATTTGTAAAAATAGATGCTAAAAAAACAAATAAAAAGAAAATTGGAAATATTTTAATCAATAATAATGAAATATTTATATACTTAAATTCTAATTTTGAATATCTTCGTAGTTATAATAATCATGGAGAAATGAGCATAAAAGATAAAAGTTCGATAATACTAACATTTAAAAAATCTATAGATTTAGAAGAAGCATATAAATTAATAAAGTTAATAGATTCAACAATACATTTACTTATATTATCAAAAAAAAGACATAAAAAAACTAATATTTACGATTATAAACGAAACAATTATTTCCTAATAGATAGAAGAATATTAAAAGCTAATTTAAATAAAAAAGATAATACATATCTAATATGTAAAAGAGACGAAATCTTTCAAAGTTATATAAATATATTAAGTAATTTATATAAATTAGAAGAAAACTCTAAGAATGCTATTTTTCCATTTTTAGAGTACGATATAGAAAAAACATCTTTAGAAATTAGTTTTTTAGAATATTATAGAGCCTTAGAATATTTAGAAGCACAAAAACAGAAGATGAAGGGTAAAGGAAAAAATCCTACTTTTCTAATAAAAATATTGAAAGAATATAAAGAACTAAAAGAACACTTTTTTAGGAAACAAAAGGATGAAGAAATAGAAGAAGAGATTAGAAGTTTAAGAAATTATTATTCCCATGAAGGATATTATATGGAGAAATTACCAATACCAACGGATAATCCTAAAAGATATAAAGAATTAGATTTTCAATGGATATATAATGTTAGCAAATTTGTAAAAATTGTAGCATATTTAGAATTATATAGATTATGCGATATAGATGTAAAAAGCAAAGATGTTATGTATCAATTGTAATAGATTGGAGAAATATGAAAAGTGGATATTATATCTATAATAATGAAAAGTATAGATTTGAATTAGATGATGAATATATAACAGTAGTTAATGAAAATGGAGTGGACTGGAAAAAGTTTGTAGACAATTTAAATGGAAAATATAAAGAAAAACATAACATAAAAATATTAAAGGTAAAGCTATTTCCAAATTGGAATGATGCAATTATATTTCATAATCACAATTTAGATAGCATAGGTGCAGTTTCAACTTTTAGAATACTTGGAATAATAGAATTTAAGTATGAAGAACAAAAAATAGATGCGCTAAATATATACGCGAAAGAACTAGAGTATATATATGATTCTAGAAGAGTATTAGATAGCGTTAAATACGACCAAAAAGGGAAAATGGATTTTAAAATAAAATCCTTTGAAGAAGTAAATTCTTTAAAAAAGAAGATAAAGTTAAAAAATACAATAGTAAATTATAGTTTCGAAATAGAAAGAAAAGTTTCAACTAAAGATATTAATAACTATTTTATTGCTAATGCTTTACTAAAATTTGAATGGAATAGTTTACTAGAAGATTATAATTTAATTTATGATATAATAACGACAGGATATACATTTATATCTTATTTATATTATAGACAAAATATTAATTTTAAATGCATAGAATTACTAAAAAAAGATGAAAAGGGCAAATATTTTCCAGTTGCTCAAATGACGCTTTTTATACATAATATAGATGAGGCAGAAGAGGATTATATAAAGAAATATCACATAAATTATGATCATATAAAAACAATTGATCATAAAATACTACAAGCAATTGTTGATGAAAAAATCTTTATAAGACATATACCAGAAAATGAATTAAAAAGAAATCAAATTACACCTCAAAGTTTTGTTATAGTTTCTTCAGCATTTGAATGGGAATTCAAGCAATTATTTCCTAATGGTGTGGAACATAAGGAAACCAAACTTAATAAAATTGACGAAATAAAAAATGATTTATTACAATTATCTACTAATTATGATAAACAAAAAAGCAAGATAATCAAGAAAATAGTAGAAGATATTGGAAAAGATAACTTAGAAAGTAAACTTATTTATACTAACGAAAAATTAAAAAATGTATCTGAAGTATTCTTACAGCATTTATGTAGTTTAAATCATATAGAAAATAAAAATAAAATATTTACAAATTTGCAAAAGCTAAGAAATGATTTTGCACATGGAAACATGGATATTGATATAGATTCAGATGGATTTGTAGGGATTATTTATTTAGAAAGATTAATTTATATTATGCAATTAAAAAGATTTGGACTTGATGACGAGAATATAAAGAAAGCTATAAACAAATTGTTTGGAGGCAATATAGCCTTATAAGAATTAATAAGAAACTAAAGAATATTAATTATATTTTGGAAACAATTAAATGAATATAGAATTAAAACTTTCTTTTTTGGAAATAATATGATATAATAATATTATAATCTAAAAAGGAGAGTTTTTATTATGTTAGGAGATAAAATTAAATTATATAGAGAAAACAAAAAGATGACTCAAAATAATCTTGCTGATATTTTGGAGGTTAGTGCTAGTACAGTTTCAAAATATGAATCTGGTGCTTTAGAGCCTAGTATTGAATCATTAAAAAGATTAGCCGAATTGTTTGAAATATCAATTGATGAATTATTAAATGATCAAGAAGAAAAATTTGATGTTTCAAAAATAAATGTATTAGATATCCTTAGAGAACAAAAAGAAATGAAACTAAAAGGAAACTTATATCATCAAACTCAGA
>CANPIH010000076.1 GCA_947574085.1 uncultured Mycoplasmatota bacterium
GCTACATAAAATAATCTTCTTTCTTCTTCATATAAAAAATTATCCTTTGACTGAATCAAATAGAGAATAGCTGGACTTTTTCTTTTAGCAGGTAATCCTATTTCACTATTTACTAAATTGATTAAAATAACTTGATCGCTTTCTAAACCTTTAGACTTATGAATGGTTAAATATCTTAAGGTATAAGAATAATTTTCTAAAACAAAATAACCTCTTTTTTGCCAATTTATTTTTTCTTTAGGAATAAACTGATAAATGTCAAAATTATTTCTTCCTAGAATCAGAATTTCTCCATGAGGAATTTTTTTTATAAGTTTTAAAAGAGAACGATAGGGATTTATATAGCGAACAATTTGTATGGGTTTCTTTAAATGCTTAGAAGAACGTAAATTTTTGCGAATTTGCAAAGGATTTCTCATAACAAAATTTCCAGCCAATTGAATGAGTTCTTGACTATTCCGATACGTATTTTCAATTTTAAAAGTTTTTGCTCCTTTAAAATAGTTTTGAAAATTTAAAAATATATTTAAATCACATCCTGAAAATTTGTAGATAGATTGAAAATCATCTCCAACAACAGTTAAATTGGCGTTACTATTTTTAACGACTTCTCTTATAAAATCCAACCTTAATTGAGAAGTATCTTGAAATTCATCAATAATAATTTCCTTATAAGTACAAATTTTTTTAGAAGCACATAGAAGCATGGCTTTTTTTATTAGATCATCAAAATCAAGCAAATGTTTTTTTGTCTTTTCACTTTCATAAAAGTTTAAAATAGCGTAAATTAAAAAAAGAAGAGGATTTTTATTACTTTCTTTAAAAAAAACTTTAAAGTCTTTTTTTTCTAAGTTATTCGTATTGTATAAAGAAATAAAAGTTGTAATCAATTGAACGGTTTCAAAATGAATTTTACTTTTTAAAAAAGTGAGATAATTTTTCTTAGTAAAGAAAATTTTTTTATAGAGAATTTGAAATTGTTTTTTTAAAAAAGTGTTTTCCCAAAGATATTCTTTAAAAAAAAGATGAATAGTTTTGTATAAAAAAGAGTCCTCTGTAATTTCAAAATATTCATCCGTTTCTTTTAAAATATGTAATGCTAATTTATGAAAAGTAAATACGGATATAGCATTATTTTTGATTTTTTCTTTTAAACTATTTACGGATTCGTTTGTAAAAGAAATACATAAAATTTCTTCGGGTTTTCTTTTTTGAATTTCTAATAAATATTTGATTTTACCTATCATCGTTAAAGTTTTTCCAGAACCAGCTCCAGCTACAATTAGAGAATACTTTGAAGCTTCTAAAATTGCTTTTTTTTGTTGTTCATCCAATGGATAGCCATTGATAATAAAAAAATCATCGTTCATGACATCACTTTTCTTTCTAAAAACGTTATTATAAAAAAAATTTTTACAACAACAAGTATTTCGACAGAATAGCAAAAAATTTTTAAGATGTTGTTTACTTGTGTTTTTTACATTTTCTTTTTTTCTTGTTATAATGTTTAAAAGGATGATTTTATGTATAGAAAAACTTACGCAAGAATAGATGGGAAAATATTAGAAGCCAACGCAAAAGAAATTATCGGAAAATATAATGGCTTTCAGTATTATATTGGGGTTGTCAAAAACAACGCTTATGGGCATGGCATGAAAGTTGTCCAAAATTTAATAAAGGGAGGAATTAATTATTTAGCGGTTTCCTCTTTGGAAGAAGCATTACAAGTTCGAAAATACGCTCTTGAAACTCCTATACTTGTTTTAGAGCCAGTAGATTTAGAATTCATAGACGATGCCATTAATAATAGAATTACTCTTACTATTGACAGTCTAGATTATATAAAAAATTTGCATAAAATTGAGTTACCTTATGAACTGAAAATTCATTTAAAGCTGGATACAGGAATGAATCGTTTAGGAATAAAAAACAGTAAGGAAGTAAAAGACGCCGTTAAGATTATACGTAAAAATGATAAATTGGTTTTAGAGGGAATTTATACTCATTTTGCAACGACAGGAGTTCAAGATTTTTACTACGATAGACAACTGGAAAACTTTAAAAATCTTACGAAAGAAATTGATTTGTCTAGTATACCCATGGTACACTTAGATCGAAGTTTGACGCTAGTTACACATGAAAAAATTGCTTTTGCAACAGGAGTTCGTTTAGGTATTTCTTTATTTGGTTTTAGTGGAAGTCGAAAAAAAGGTTCAGGAATAAAAGCTACTTTAAGAAACATAAAAAGAAATTTGTATTTAAAAAAACATCATATAAGTTCCACTTACTTAGAAAATAGTTTACAATTAAAAACAGCATTTTCTCTTTATTCTAATGTTATTTCCATTCGTAAAGTAGAAAAAGGCGAAATTGTAGGATATAATGCAAGTTATAAAGTGAAAGAACAAGGATATATTGCTACAATTCCCGTAGGGTATGCTGATGGAATTACAAAAGAATTTGGCTTCGTTACAATTCGCAAGAAAAAATACAAAATAGTTGCAGATGCTATGGATATGATAATGGTTTTGGTCGATGATACTATAAAAATTAAAGATAAAGTAGAAATTTTTGGGGATACTATATCCATAAATGAAGTGAAGAATAGATTGAATACCAATGCTCAACATTTGTTTACTAAAATTACTACTCGTGTTCCAAGAGTACATGTGGAGGGTAAAGAAGAAATTGAAATAAAGTATTAAAAAGAAATGAAAGAAGGAATTTTTCATGGAGTTCGAAGTTTTAATATTAGGAACGGACGCGAACGCATATTATATGGCAAGATGTATGTACGAAGCGTATCACAAAAAAGCTTATTTAATTGGGAAAGATCGTTTGGCTTTTACCAAATTTTCTAACATTTTGCATGTAGAATATGTAGAAAATTTATGGGAAGAAAATGTATTTTTAAATACTTTAGAAGCCTTTGCAAAAAAACACACTGAACAAAAGATACTTCTGATTAGCACCAATGAAACGTACGCAGAATATATTTCTCAAAATAAAGAAAAATTAAGTGAGCAATATGTATACAATTACCCTAGTGTTGAAGTTATAAAAAGTCTAACCAACAAAGAAGTGTTTTATAAAACTTATGAAAACTCTTATTTAAGATTTCCTAAAACCTTTTATTACGATTGTAAAAAAAATAATAAAATTCCTAAATTGACATATCCTGTTGTGTTAAAACCAGCAAATGTAGTTGCATACAATCATTTGAAATTTTCAGGAAAAAATAAAATTTACAAGTTAGAAACCGAATACGAAGTTAAAAATACAATTGCTTTAATAAAGGAAAATGGTTATTATGACCAATTAATTATACAAGAATTTATTCCTGGAGATGATTCCAATTTATTTGACGCAGTGGTTTATGTCAACACAAACGGAAAAGTAGAGTTTATTAGCTTTGCACAAATTGGTCTTCAAGAAAGAACAAAATCAATGGTTGGAAATGCAGCGGTATTGATAAATGGCTTTAACACAACGAATGGAAATGTTAAAGAAATGTCAGAGAATATAAAAAAATTTATGGAAGAA
Source organism: uncultured Mycoplasmatota bacterium (assembly GCA_947574085.1). GTDB lineage: Bacteria > Bacillota_I > Bacilli_A > RF39 > UBA660 > MGBC108787. Next base: position 3,544 of record CANPIH010000076.1, read on the forward strand.
ATTCATTACACTGGCTTTGCAGAAGTAGACATGAAATACGACGCTCGAGACAATACTTTTAAAGTATTGGAAATCAACGCTCGCCAAGGAAGATGTAGCTATTACGTTTCCGCTTTGGGAAAAAATTTAGTGCAAGTGTTGGTAGAAGATTGTTTGCAAAATAAACAAAGTTCTTATACTTTCTTAGACCAAAAAGTTTTATTATCATTTGTACCAAAAGGGATAATAAAAAAATATATAGACAATAAGTCATTCAAAAAAGAGGCTTTAAAATTATGGAAATATGTTGTGAACCCTATGTCTGCTAAAGTGGATAAGAATTTTAAACGATTTTTATTATTACATAAAAGATGGTTACATTATTATAAAGAATACAAAAATAGTTACTGGAAATAAGGTGAAGAGAAATGTGTGGAATAGTAGGATTTGTGGATAAACGAAAGCCAAAAGAAAAAAAAGAAATTATAAAAAATATGGCTGACCGAATTAAACATCGTGGTCCTGATGATGAAGGGTTTTATGTGGATAACTCTGTTGCCTTAGGGCATAGAAGATTATCAATTCTTGATTTGTCTAAAAAGGGAGCGCAACCTTTATACAATGAAGATAAAAGTATGGCGATTGTTTTTAATGGTGAAATATACAATTACGAAAGTTTAAAAGAAGAATTGGTAAAAAAAGGCCACAAGTTTAAAACCAAAACAGATACAGAAGTACTTTTGCACGGTTATGAAGAATACAGAGAAAAATTATTTATTCGTCTACGAGGAATGTTTTCTTTTGTAATTTATGACAAAAACAAAAATGAACTTATTGGAGCTAGAGATCATTTTGGAATAAAACCATTTTATTACTATAAAAATAAAAATAGTTTTTTCTTTGGATCGGAGATTAAATCCTTTCTAGAACATCCAGATTTTCAAAAAGAAGTAAATACAAATGCTTTAAAAATGTATTTAATTTTTCAATATTCGGTACACGAGGAAACTTTTTTTAAAGGAGTTTATAAATTAAAGCCTGGAACGTATTTCAAGTACAAAAATGGTAAAATGCAGATAAAAGAGTATTTTAAAGTAGAGTATAAAAAATCAGATAAACCTTACGATATCTATAAAAAAGAATTAAAGAGTGTTTTGGAGGAGTCTATTAAATACCATCAAACAACGAGTGATGTTGAAGTAGGTTCTTATCTTTCTGGAGGAGTAGATTCCTCGTATGTGGTAAGTGTAGCCAAACCAGATAAAACCTTTTCTGTAGGTTTTGATATGCCTGGATTTGATGAAACAAGTTTGGCTCATGATTTATCAAAAATGTTAAAAATAAAGAATTACCAAAAGAAAATCAGTAGCGATGAATTTTTTAATATTTTGCCAACGATTATGTATCATACGGATGAGCCTCATGCCAATCTTTCAACCGTGCCTCTTTACTTTTTATCAGGACTTGCGAGGGAAAAAGTAAAAGTGGTTTTGTCAGGGGAAGGCAGTGATGAAATGTTTGCAGGATATAACGAATACTTTGAACCAACTTTTCTTCGCCTGTATACTAAAATTCCTTTAGGATTACGTAAAATTCTTGCTAAAATAGTAAGTCCACTCCCACATTTTCCAGGACAAAATACCATTAAATTGTATGGAAGACCTTTTTATGAACGATATATTGGACATGGCAGTTTTTCCAGTGAAGAAGAGGCAAATGAAATACTGGCTGAAAATTTAAGAAGCGATGAAACCATCGCCGATGTAATTCGACCATTTTATGACCAAGTAAAAGACTTAGACGATATTACC
>CANPIH010000077.1 GCA_947574085.1 uncultured Mycoplasmatota bacterium
CGTTATTATATCTTCTTCAAAAAATGGATTGGTCATAATTAAATGACCTTTGTATCTTCCATGTTCGGAAAAACTATTATCCACCTTAAACTGTTTTATTGTACCATTTTCTTCTAAAGCTCCAACTATACACATGGCATGATCATAATTTATCAAATCCAAAGTAAGTTTTGCTTCTTTAGGAATCTCTTTTATATTTAATAATTCTTTGTATTTATAAATATTATTATCTAAAATGTTTAAATCATAGTCTAGAGTGGTTGATTCTTCACAAGAAAACCAAATACCTATACCATCTTTTAATTGTTTTATAACTGCATTTTTTATCTTTTCTATATCCAATGTTTTTATCTGTTCTGTATCATTTAAATAAACATTCGGAACATAAGAAAAACTCTTATGAAAAATTTTTTTATCGTAAGAAATAACCGTAATAAAATCGTCCAAATTCTTTTTTAGATAGGTATCTCGAAAAGTAATTGGTGTAAAATCTTTTCGATCCCATTTAAATTGTAAAGGAGGATTTCCCATTGTTTTTCTTAAAAAAGTATAAGCTTCTTTTAGTAAATAATTTTTTAATTCTTGGTCAGGCTTTTTCTTGTTTAGTAGTATAGTAGCATCGGATTTTATTTTCGCTTTTAAAAGCTCTATCACTTCTAAAGCACTATAAGAATATTCAACTTCTGGCATCCTTTTAGTAGGAACCAAACCATATTTTTTAACTAGTTCTCTACAATAATGAAAGGTTCCGTAAATTCCTATATAACGGTTTACAATGGTATTGATACTTTCTAAAGTAACTTTTTCCAAAGCAAAAAGTTCATTATAACAAGTATTTATTTTTTCTAATTTATCATAAAAGTCTAAATAAGTAGCTGATAAATCTAAAGATTCTATTTTTAAAGACGGATTTTCTTTGAACATTATACTTTTTAAAACGCGCAAAAAAGCATATACGCTACACTGGTAACTGTTTTTTTGATCATAAATTTTTACTTTTGGAATTTCAATATTAAATTCATATTTATAAAGATTCGCTATATCTTTATTTAAACAAGTTTTTCTTAAACCATACTCTTTTATATTTTTTTCAACTTGTACATTGTTTGTACTCGTTTGAAAATCATTACTAAATTTTACGATCTCTTCCATTTCAATTTCTTTTTTCATTTATGTTATTCACCTATTAATAGTATACAATAAAATGTCTTCTTTTTCTAATAATTCAGTATTTTTAATAGATCTTCTCCATATTTTTCTATTTTGTATTGTCCTAACCCTTCAATAGAAAATAACTTTTCTTTAGTCTTAGGCTTCTTTTTTATTAAATCCTCTAAAGTTTTATCGTTAAATACAATAAAGGGTTTTACACTTTCTTCTCTACTTTTTTCTAAACGATACTTTCTCAATTTTTCTTTTAATTCTAAATCATTCTTTAAATTTTTTTCTAAATCTGGCAATTCTATAGGTTTTGTTTCCACTTGGTATTCATTTAATATTGTTTCACAATAATTTTTCATATATTTTTCAGAATATTTAGACTCTTTACCGCTATCCACTTTTTTTATATACTGAATTAGAAAATCAGCACGTATTACTTTTTTCTTTATTTCATTTGGTGCATAATAATCGTTTAAAATAGTTTTATCATTAGCCAAGACAACAATTGGAATAAATAAATCATCTATTTTATTTCCAAAAAGCAGTTTTTTTAAAGTACTATATTTTTCGAACGTTATTGATTTTAATAATTCAATATGACGTTCGCATTGTGTCAAAGGATTATAAATTCCAGTCTTATTTTTCTTACCCATAAAATCAATTTCTCTTATAAAACTACCATTTCTATCTATTGTAATATTGCCATACATATTTTTACATTCAATAACAAATACACTCTTTTTTGTCATTACTAAAAAATCAATTTGAGCTTCTAAATTTTTAAATTTAAGATTAAGGTCATGTAAAATATACATCCCAATATGACTATTCATTAATTCGTACAGAACCTTTTGTTCCCCATAAATTCCAGATTCCATTAATTTAATTTGCTTTTCTATTTCTTCTGTTCGACTTTTTTTCTTTAACGCTTCTATTTGCTTTTCTAAAGTATTGTTATTAAAATAAAGGACTGGATCCAATTTTTTTAAAGACATCATAATTACTCACCTAATTATAATATACAATAATTTTTAATATTATTATATTTTTTTTACTTATTCACTTGTTTTAGTAATCAAAATTCTGTTATTTTAGTCTAGCTACTATACTATTTTATTTTTAGAAGAAAAAGTGTAAAATTAAGAGAATAAACGAGAAATATCTTTGTTCTACATAATACTATAACAAATATTTTAAGAATGGTATCTAACTGGCAAATGCTAGATTTATCTTTTTATATAGAAGTATCTATGTCATATTAGTTATTAATTGAATTATATCTTATTTATTAAATACTGGCTCTACAAAAGGTATTAAACTAGGCTTACATTTTCTGTAATATAAGAATCAAACGTTTTTTGCATAAGTATTCATCTTTTTCTTTCTTTTTTATAATATCCTTCTATTTCTTCTAGTTACAAACCGCCTCGTATTATACAAAAATTTATACAATATACTAGGAGGTGAATAATGAAATATTTTCTTATTGCTTTCTTACTTCTAGTGGTAATTGTTTTAATTGTACTTTATTTTATGAAAAGAAAAAGAGTAATTTATAAAGTAAAACATATGGATGAGCTTGAAAAACTAAGTATTGTGGATAAAGCGTTGTATCCATTTGGTTTTGCTTTTGATAGAAAACAAGACATTGTTGTTTCAAAACATGACTCTTGGCAAAGGGACATGGGGTATTCTGATTTTTATGATTTAAAGGCACCACTACTTAATATGGTTATGGATGCAGAACCTATTTATTTCCATTATGATGGGAAAGATTATCGCATTGAATTTTGGAAAGGGCAATATGGAATTACTACAGGGGCAGAAGTAGGAATTTACATTCACGAGAAAGGAATGCCTAAAAACGAGTATCGATGTGCAAACGATAAAGAAATGCTTCCTATTCAATTTGAACTTTATAAAAAATGCTTTTTGTTTTCAAGATGTGGATATACTTGGTGGCTTACAGGTTTTGATGTAGGTTTGTTTTCCAAACCAAAAGATTTAACTTTAAAAGCTTGTGTACGTTTTCCAAATCAATTCATGCAAGTTGCTTTTGTAGAAGGCTTGTTAAACGCGGGATATACGCCAAATAAAATTAAAGTTTTTGGTTGTTCTATTTGTTTTACTATTTGTACTCCTAAAAATTACAAATTAAATCATCATAAACTGATAAAATGCATAGCTCAGTTTTTCAATTACATCAATTGCAAACTTTTTATGTGGTTTACTCGTCCCTTTGCTTCTACTTTAGATAAACTCGTTTTTATAAGATTTATGGCACCACATTTGTATCATTTTGTAATTAAATTAACCATTCCAAGAAGAAAACAAAAAAAATATTGTAAAAAAAAGAAAAAAAGTCATAAAATTTAAAACTTATGACTTTTTAATTACGATAAAATTATATCATTTTTTTAAGTATATTTAAAGTCTTTCTTTTTTTTAACTTTAACTATACAATAGTATAAATCAAGGAGTTGTTGATCTGTGGAAGTAAAAGAAAAGAAAAAATTTATAAATATGTTTGGCTCTTTAAAAAAAACTTATCAATTTGCAAAAAAAGATAAAAAATATTTAATTTATTTTTTAATAGGTTCTGTTTTGTATTGTACGATTAGCGTGGTTGCTCCCTTACTTTCTGCTAAAAGAATTGTAAGTTTAACAGGTGAAGTATGGAATCAGCTTATTTTTATTACTTTTGCTATTCTTTTTATTGAAGTTTTAAGAAATACGATTCGCTATTTTAATAATTGTTTTATCAATCGTTTTTTCTATTCCGTAAAGAAAAGTATACAATTAGAAGTTGCAAAAGAAACTTTAAAATTAACTATGGACACTTTAAATTCTAATTCAAGTGGAATTTTTATCGAAAGAATTAATAACGATAGCAGTACTCTTGCAGATATTTTTGTTATAATTGTAGATTATTTAACTTTTTTAGTTTCAAATATTGGAATATTTATTAGTATTTTCTTTTTGAATAAAATTATTTTTCTTATCTATTTTTTCTTTTTATTAATTTTATTTATTGGTCAAAAATGTGCAGCAGAAAAAATTCAAGCCAAGCGAAAAATAATGAAAAAGAAACAAGAAGAAACTTCTGGATTTGTGAGTGAGCTTGTAAGAGGTGCACAGGACATAAAAATTTTAAATGCAGAAAAAAGCTTTTTGTATACAACAGAAAAGAAAATTGATGGCTTAGGAAATTCAAATTTAAATGTAAATCGAACAAGAGCAAGATTTCAAATTTTAAATGGAAGTTTTCGTGATATTTTAGATTTTTTAGTTATGATGAGTGGAATTGGATTCATTCTTAAAGGAAATCTTGAAGTCGCCACTATGCTAATTATTTTATCTTATCGTGGAAATATTATGAGTATTTCTTCTAATTTTGAACACTTTTTAGATAATCTAAAACGATTTAGTTTATCCGCTGAAAAAATATTTGAAGTTATTGAAAACACGAAGTTTCCTAAAGAAATTTTTGGCACAAAAAAAATCGCTAAAGCTAAAGGAAATATTAAATTTCAAAACGTTAGTTTTCGATACGATGAATCACAAGACGTTTTAAAAAAAATAAGTTTTACCATACATCCAAATGAAACCGTATCTTTTGTTGGCAAAAGTGGAAGTGGTAAATCTACTATATTTAGCTTAATCGCTGGTCTTTATCATCCGCAAGAGGGAAATATTTTACTGGATGGAATTCCAATTGCCGACCTAGATAAAAGTTCTATTCGTGGTAATTTATCTATTATTAGTCAAAATCCTTATATTTTTAATATGAGCATTAAAGAAAATCTACAAATCATTAAAGAAGATTTAACCGAAGAAGAAATGGTAGATGCTTGTAAGATGGCTTGTTTGCATGACTTTATTTTAACTTTAAAAGATGGTTATGATACGATTGTTGGAGAAAGTGGAGTAACCTTATCAGGTGGGCAAAGGCAAAGGCTAGCAATTGCAAGAGCTTTAGTACAAAAAACTGAAATTATCATGTTTGATGAAGCAACCAGCGCACTTGATAACGAAACGCAAGCGGAAATTCAAAAATCAATTCAGAA
>CANPIH010000078.1 GCA_947574085.1 uncultured Mycoplasmatota bacterium
GGAGGGATTCGAACCCCCGACCCTCTGATTATGAAGGAATTTGTAAGATACGATTAAATCTTTCTTTGTATGAGTATCAATATAGTTTTAGAGAATTGACAAAAAACTATGTTTGTATAATCGATTTTGTAATCGATACTTCTACCACTATGAATTTAAGGTTTTTTTTAAGGTTTTTTTAGGGAAAATATAAAGTGATTAATCATTGATATTACTGTGTTTCTGGAATTACATTCTATCACAAATATAAAAAAATGTTAAAAGATTATTTAATTTTTGATTTTTTTATTAATTTGATATTGACTTTTTCATTAAATTCAAAAAATCATAAAACTTTCATTTTATGTTGCTTTTTAAAATATTGTTTGTTTCGGTTAATTCTTTAAATTTAAAGAATTACGCACTTTTCATAAATTTTCTGTATAAAAAAGAAGGGTACCCCTTAAACCCCTTTTTTTAGAGGAATTTACGTCTTTTTAGAATCAATTTTAAGAGAAGATATTTTCAAAAAAGTATAATTTCATGCCCTATGACATAAAAATCGCTTACAAGCTGATGTCAAGGTTTTAAATTCTTGTGTTACAATGTGATTATAACTTTATTTTAAGCAAAAAAAGAAAAAGTGGGAATTCCCACTTAAATTACTGTATCTTTTTTGCTACTACTACAAACCTACCGTCTGTTTGCGAATATTCACAAGTAGACAATGTCAAAAGCTGTTCTCCATATTCTGCATTTACTCCAGTTTCATATAAACTTGCTTTCTTGCAATTATTTACATATTCGTTGTATTCCTGTTCATTTTCTGCATTTACAAAATAGTAATATCTAAAGACATTTTGTTCACTTTTATAATATACCCTTGAATAGAATACTGACAATATTTCGTATGTACTATCTTCTATATTTGTAGTAAATTGTATTGTTTTATGATTTTCGTAAAAATCTTGTTTTGTATATTTCATTAAATCTTCAAACATTAGTCCTTTTTTGTTTCTATGCCCATATATCAAATAATTACTGCTACCATTTATCAAGTCAAAATCTTTATCAAGAAACAAACTGCCATTTATATACTTTTCTTTTTTATAATTATGTGTCAAGTAAAAGTCATTATCCGCTCCTTGTATAACAGGATAATTAATATTTGTATCTTTAATTTCTATCCAACCCATAATATCACTATTCTCTTCTTGTAGTTCTTCTACTTGTAACATTCTTTTCGTTTTTGTATCCGTAATTTGCTTATTGTCTATTTCTATATTATTCAAAACGTTTTCATTTTGCTTGTCATGATTAGTATAAAGGCTAAAATAGTAAAGTATATAAGCAATACCACTTAAAAATACTACAATAAAAATGTATAACATAAATTTGATTATTTTATTAGCATGTCTTTTATCATGCTTTCCTTTTTCTTTCATTTTTCAAAACTCCATTTTCAAAAATAGGGTAGTAGAGAACTACCACCCCAATTATATCAAATTATTTTGATTTTTTCTTTAATGCTATTATTCCAATTACTGAGATAGCTGTTGTAAATAATACATAGCCGATTATATCAATAGTTCCTGTCTTTGGTGTGTCGTCTTTTTCGCCTTTATTTGTTGTAGTAGGTTTATTATTATCTGTATTTGTTGTAGCTTTCTTTTCTGCTAAAACATAAGTAGAGAAATTGTCTGTTTCAAATATTGCATAATTTCCTACGATTTTGGTATCATATTGTGTTTTTGTTCCATTCTCTGCCACGCTATAAACTGTTAATCTTGTTTTGTCATAATTAGTAGGTATAGCAAATTTTATCGTTACTTTGCCGTTCGGTTGTATTACTTTATTGTCACTTAATAAAGTAATGTCATAAGCCGTATATTTTGCTATATCTTTTAGGCTTTCTTTTATTATATTTGTTGTTTCTTTGGAGATAGCTTTTACAACTAATTGTGTATTGCTTGGTACAACTCCACTGTTTGCATTCAATACTATTCCTGTTGTTTTATCTGTAACATCTATATTTTTAGTTTTTTGTCCTTCTGTCTTTAATATATCAATATTTTTCATTGTTTGTGTAGGGGTTAAATCTGTAATATAATTGTTGCTTAAATCTAAAATGTCTAACTTACTTAATTGTGCAATTGGTGTTATATCTGTTATTTTGTTGTCGTTTAGATATAATTGTTCTAATCTAATGACTTTTCCTAAGCTAGATAATGCTGATACATTCTCGATATTATTGTGGCTTAAATCTAGCTTGTATAAATTAGTCAAGTCTTTTAGTGCTGATATATCTGTGATATTACAATTACTTGCTAATAAAACACTTAACTTTGTAAAATTTTTTACAACAGAAATATCTGTTATTTTATTGTTTGATATTCCTAAATCTACCATATTTGTTAGTTTGGTTAATACAGAAATGTCTGTTATAGCATTGTCATTTACCATTAAATAATATAAATTTGTTGCATTCTCTAATCCTGTTAAATCTGTTATTCCTTTGTTGTCTAACTCTAATACTGTAATACCTTCCATTTCTTCCTTTGATAACTCGCCGTCTTTGTTAGTATCATAAGTTAATAATTCTGCTTTTAACTTGCTATCTTTAATGTTTACAATTTCGTCTGTTGTTGCATTTACTGTGTTTGTACTAAATACAACTATTGTTAATAATATTACTGCGAATACTATTACCATTTTTAAGTTCTTTGTTTTCATGTTTAAATTCCTCCTTTTTTTGTTCTTTTCTTATGCCCTATGGCTAGTAACTGTTGTTACTTTTAATGTATCTTGCTTTTAGTGATTTTTCTGTTGCTATAAACCACCCCCTTAATTGTATATATTTAACTTAATAACTACATGATATTTTCATTTTCGCTGCAATTCAAATTTGAACAATATTTACAATAACTGCCAAAAAAATATTTTGTATTTCTACATTTCTTAGCTGTGATTCCTTTTAGGTTTTCAATTTCAATCCTTATATATTCTTTTGCTTCAAATAGACAGTCCTTTTCAAGTAATATCCTTGCTGTATCAAGTATTTTCAACATTTTTGTTTCATCCATTTTGTTCACTTTCCTTTTTTCGTTCGTTTTCGACATTAAAATTGTATCACTTTTAACTCTCACTTGCAAGTGCTACCACCTAGAAATGCAATATTGTAAAATTAATGCAAGAAATGGGGCGATTAAGTGATAATATTAAATGTAGAAAATTTATTAAAAGAACAAGGAAAAAGCAAGTCATGGTTAGCCGACCAGTTAGATATTTCATTTTATAATCTTAATAAAGCTATTAAAAGTGGTAAAAAATCAATATCTTATAAATATCTTGAACGGCTTTTGTAAATGTCTAAATTGTAGTTTTGACGAACTTATGACAATAGTTCCTGATATACAAGACAAGAAACAATGCTAATTATTAAATATTTTACGCATTCTCTTGTCTATTTTTTTGCTTAATCTAAGTGTCTTTTTGTCATATTCTCCATATTTCTTAGCATACTCTGTATGCTTTTTTATTAATTTTTTTAGGTTTTCATTGGTTGCGATTTCTAAATTTTTTCTATATGTCGATATTGTTAGTAAACCTTTTTCTTTTGGATTTTTAGTATCTTGTAATTTTTCATATATATCTTCTAAAATTGATATTGCAACTGTTTTTTCCACTTTCTAAACTTCAACACCTTTCCTTATTATTTTAGCTTTACTTTTAATATAAAAATATCCATTTCTAACTTAAATTTAGTATAGCATACTTTCGCTATTCCCGAAAGTCTAATTTCTAAAAAATCAGTTAAAATTTAAGTAGGGTGGTGGATATGAGTTTAAAGCATAGTGAAAGATATAAAAACATTGGAATTAAAATAAGTAAATATAGAAATAAAAAGAATCTAACACAGGAACAACTAGCTAATAAAGTTGGTATGAGTTACAGTTATTTAACACAAATTGAAGCTCCGAATGTTGTAACAAAAATGAGTTTAGAAATTTTATTTGATATTGCTGATACTTTAGAAGTAGACATTAAGGATTTATTATAAAAATGTTCTAGTTTATTGTAAGGCTTGAACATTCTTTTTTTTTGTATAAGACAATGGGTGCTAGTAGTGATATATGACAATTGATTTTTGTTGACAACTTAAAATACGCCCCCATATAAAATAACTAGCTTATAAAAAGCTAGTCCTTAAAATTATAATACGTTTATTCTGTCTTTTATTTCTTCTTCATCTGGGTTGGTGTAAATTTCTGTTGTTCTAGTCGAAGCATGACCGACCAATCATTGCTATTTCAATTAGTGAAAAGCCTTTTTTATTCATATTTGTAAAACAATAATGACGACCGACCGTGTGGGGTTAAAACTTGCGAATATTTATTGAATATTTGGTTTATACGACTACGGCTGACCTTGTCTGCTTGTCTGCTAACGAATAAATAAGGGCTATTGCTTTTTCTTTCTTTCAAATATTCTTTTATTGCTTCAATGACTTTGTCATTCATGTAAACAATTCGCACTTTGCCACCGCTTGCCGTTTCTTATTATGATTTCTTTAGTATTAAAATCAAAATCATTCATGCAAATATTAATACATTCACTTATACGCAAGCCAATATATACGATTATAGTTACTATTGCATAATCTCGTTTGCTTTCATGCTCTAATATTTTTTGCCTAAAACTTTCTATATCTTTTGTATTCACTTTGCAAGGGTTTATATGTTGCTTTTGTATCTTGATAAAATCATTATCATGTAAAACAATTTCTGTTTGTGTTCCTATTGTAACTAAAAATTCATTGTATTTCATAATTGCCGACAAATTAGCGTTTATCGTTTCCGCTTTTAATGGCTGACCTTTTTTTGTTTTCTTGATATTTTTTAAATAGCTTTTATAATCTAAGACATTTGCTCTATATAATTTTTGTAGCTGTTCGCTTGTTGTTTCTGCGTACCACTTTTTAAAACTTTCTATGTTTCTTATATAATTTTCGATAGTGTTTTGTGATTTCTGCTGTTCTTGTAAATAATTTTTAAATTCTTGCATTGTTTATTATCTCCTTTTTTGCGATTATGTTTAACTGATTTTCTATATGTTTTCGTGTGATTATGTTTAACTCAATATAGTATTTATTATCTTTTTACGCTTTAAGTTCAACATAATTGACATTATGATAAACTCATTTTGATTTTAATTTTTAGCTACCATAT
>CANPIH010000079.1 GCA_947574085.1 uncultured Mycoplasmatota bacterium
TTTTTACATGATTTTTTACAGTATTTTGTCCAGATGCCGTTGTTGGATCGGCAATATAAACTCTCTGAGCTCCTACTTGGAATTGTGCAGGTCCCGAAATAATATATCCAGCGTATTTTGGTAGTGTTGATAATGGAAGAATAAAGTTTTGGAACCCCTTTATTCGATCCCAAGCACGATATTTAACTTCAGGATGAGATTCTACTGGTATTTCAGCTAAAATTCCAATAGAAGAGAAGTATTCAGTAAACCAATCGTTGATATCTTCATAACCACCAATATTCGCAATTATATTATCTAAGAACAATCCTAAATTTGCACTATCGGTATATTTTCTAATACTATTAGAATAGAACGTGTGGGTAGATTTGGTATTCAAATTTCCAATTAGTACTTCTTCTACCATACGATCGAGAGTCATAGAATCTTTGTACATTTTTCCTTCGAATAGTAAAATATCAGAAATTTTAGCACCACCAATTTCAAATTGATACCATCTGTGATAATAATTATAAGCGTACAAAATTTTATCTAGTCGTCCACTATCAATTAATTCTTGTTTGATTTTATTGTTTAAGATTTCGCTATCCATTGTAAGAACACTATTGGCATCATTTTGTAATAATTGTAAAGCGATTATTTCAGCAAGTGGTTTCATTTTTTCATTGTAATGATCTCTATAAAGTCTACTATCTCCAGCTGTTGTAAGAGGATCAAGAGTCTTTGTATAATCCATATTGGTTATATATTCTTTTACTGTTTCTACAATGGATGATGTCTCTTTAATTACAAAATTGTTGTATGCGTATTCTATACCAAGGTCATTTATAGAATATATTGAAATATTTTGTAAAGTTTCCTTAAACGTAACATCATATTCTTCTACACTAAAATCTTCAAATACAACTTTAATACTAGTTATACTATCTTTATTTTGTGAAGTTAAATACGTAAGCATTTTTTCATTATTGTAAGGTAAAATATGTTTAATTATTTTGGTATTTAACAAATGATCTTTTGCTATTTTCAAGCCATCTTCTATTAGATATTTCGCATCATAATAAGGCATTAATTGATTAATATTGTGATACAAAATATCTTTGTCTTCACTATAACCATTTATTTTTTTAATTCGAGTATAATCTGGAATATACAATTTACTATTCGCTGGCTTTTCATCTTCTAGAGTTTCATCAGTATCTTTAGCCAATTGCAATACTGGTGGTTTATCGAAAGAAACATTCGATAAATCCCAGATTGTCTCATCAAAGTTTGCATCATCTTTAAAGAATTCTCTTGTAAGTTCTTCTTTTCTTACTTGTGATACATGAGATGAAGAAGCATTCGAAGTAAGTCCAGAATCTAGAAGTTCATAATTATTTGTAGAAGTAGCATGAATAGAAGAACCATTTATACTATAGAAATTACTTCCAGACGATAAACTGACATTGTTTTTAAGAACAGAGTTGTTGTTTAAGGCAAATCCTACAATGTCTCCATTTAATCTTGGGCTTACGTTGCTTTCATAAGTTACTTTGGTAATACAATTTTCTATAGTGATTAACTCTGTTCCCTCTCCAGTACCAAGTATACCACTAATTCCATTTCCATCTTTATTTTGTGTAGATTTTAATTGTCCTTCTACGTAACAATTCTTTATAGAGCCACCAATCATGTTTCCAACGACTCCACCAATTCTTATATGTAAGGAAGTGGTGATTTTAAAGTTGGTAACACTACTTTGTTCAATGGTCGTTGCAGTTGTTTCTCCAATTAGACCACCAACTCGATTCGTTCCAGTAATCATAATTAAATCTTTTACATGAACGTTACTTATTTGTGAATTGGTTGCAATATTAGCAACCGTTCCTCTACTAGTTGCTCCAGTTAATTTTGGACTTTCTAAAATTAAATTTTCAATAGTTGCAGACTCTATAGTATCAAATAATGGTTTGGTTAAATTATAAATTTTGTGTCCATTTCCATTTAATTTTCCCATAAATGAAGTTGAAATTAAAGTATCTGTATTTTTAGTTATAATGGATGCATCATAATCACGAGTTAAGGTGAAGGTTCCTGTTGGATTTAGTTCCATCTCACGAATTAATCCTTCTAGCGTAATATTTTCAGCTACTCCGTCACTGATATCTCCATAAACAATCTCTAACTTATCTTGCTTACTATCGCTTGTATATTGAACGACATTATCAAATGCCAACGTCAATTTTAATTGATTGTTTTCAATTCTATATCCTGTTATTTTTGTATAGAAAGTAGGCATCTGTTTCATATAGACTTTAGCAATGTAATCATCTAAATTAGCAAGATCACTTTCTCTTAAGTCTTTTACTTCTTCTACACCATTTGAAGTTTGTTTGTAAATAGAAGTTCTAATAATATCTTTCATTTCAAATCTACGAGCTCCAAGGGTAATATCGGCTTCCAAAAGAGTTATATTTTTGAATTCATTAGCATCTTCTTCTAAAACATTCATATCCAAATCGTAATCGGCTATTACTTTGGCTACATAATTTTGATTTTCTTCTGGTTGGAAAGTTATAGTATTTTCATTTTTTTCTAATGTTTGTTCTTTTACAATTGTGCCATTTTTTAAGATTACAACTTTACCGCCTGTAATGGTTTGTTCTTCATCCACAACTTTGAAAGAAGCTGATATAGTAGCGTCTAGATTTTCTTTGTAACCGAATTGTTCTACAGTTGGTTTGTCTTTTAATACGGTTACTTTTATTTCATTATTTTCTGTGATGAGCAATTCTTTCGAGTTGCTTAGTGTAATTTTTTCTAATCTAGCGGTTTTTACTCCAGATGTTCTATGACTTTCAATAGTTAAATAATAAGCATTTTCTTTTTTCGTTAATGGGTATTCAATTCCATTAATAACAGCTTTAATCGGTTCGAATTTTGTAGAATTGCTACTTTCAAAACTTATTTGAATCGGTTCAGATTTAGTAAAATATTTGGTTGGGCCTTTGTCATTGTAGGTTTTAATATTTTGAATATTCAATTCGTAATCCGCGATCAACTCAATTTCTTGTGTAGAAATCGTTTCATCATTTACTCGATTGTCTTCTTCTGGTCGCCCTGATAAAGTATTGCTATCTAAATCATAAGTGGCTTTAATATCAAATATGTATTTTTTGGATGGTTCTACTGGGAAAGTTAATTCATTGTGACCTTTTACAACTTCTTTTTCAACTGTAACACCTTCAAATTGTAAAAGGGCTTTTCCTTGAATAAAACTATTTTCTTCATCCAAAACATCAAATCGAAGAATTACTTCTTTTGTATTTAAATTGTCTACTTGGGCAAAATTGGCAACTTTAGGTTTCTCTTTTAATATATCTACATTCATCGTTTTATCTAATGTTGCTACTGATCCATCACTGTATGTAAATTTTGTAATATTCAATGGATAGATTCCGCTTGTTGTTCCAACATTTAAAGTGGCTTCGTAATTACCATTATCTAATTTTACTGCAATACAATTTATATTGTTGATAAGAATTTTTGTGATGTCTTCTTTCTGGTTACTTTCCAGATCAAAAGTAAGTTTTACTACACCACCTTTTTCTACATAGTCTTTGTTGGATGTAATACTTCTAATTGTAATTCTTGGATCCGCTTCTACTGTTTTTTCGGAAGCCAATTCATCAACTATAGTATCTGTATCAATTCCTGTTACATTGTAACTAAAAAATATTTTGATTTTGTATTTAGTAGACATTTCGGTTTTAAAGAATTTATTAACGATTCCACCCTCTGCTACTTCATTTCTTGACATAGTTACACTATCTATTTCTTTATCATTATCACCTAAAACTTGAATTTTTAAACTAGTAACAGCTTCATCTAAATCATCTAAATGAAACATAACCTTTATCTGATTCATTTCCGTAAATTCTGTAGTGGATAAATCTAATATTTTTGGTTTTCTTTTATTAACGTTAATGGTAATAGTATTATTTTCATTTAACTCAAATCTTTTACCGTTAGATAAAACAACCTCTGATATGGTATAAGTATTTTCCCCTAAAGTATTTAAAGCATCCAATTCCACAGTGAAATGATTGTTTTCTTCTTTTACTTCGTATTCTTTATCTTGAATTTTAATAGTTTTTGGAATATGCTTTGTGATATTTGTACTTTCAAATTTAAGTTTTACGATATCTCCATTTTCAAATGTTGAGGTTTCTTTATCATTTTTATATGATTTTAATCCAGAAAAGCTAAATTGATAGTCAATTAATAATTGTAAATCTTTTTCATACAATTGCATACCTGTATGTTCTGTTGATTCTGGACGATTACTTAAATTGTATTTTAGAATAATATTTGCTTTATATTCTTTCTTTTCTTCCACTTCTATTTCAATGCGATTTTCGCCTTTTTCCACATTTTTCTCATTTATCATAGTGCCTGCTTCATCATAGAATTCTACATAAGCGGATTCAATAGCATTGTCACTGTCTTCCACATCAAATAATAGTGTTAATTTCGAATCGTTTTTATTTTCGTCTACTCTATAATTTTTAATGTTTGGAGTATCTTTTAATACATCCATTGTAAATGGACTATTCACTTTTATTTTTTTACCATTGTCTAAAAGAACTTCAGAAATAGAATAATTTTTTAATCCTGCATCAGAACCAGCATTCATCTTGAAGCTATAATCGGTTGTATTTTCTTTTTTTGTAACTTCGTATTCTTTTTTATTTATTACAATTTTGTTTATACTTGCTCCAAAACTTACATCTCCATTAAATTTTACAGTTGTTTCTTCATTTTTATTAGAAGATGTGTTTTCAGTTGCTAAATTGGTTATATTGACTTCATACTCTAAAGTGTTTTCCAATTTTTGAATTAAAAGACTCAAATCAGTAACTGTAATTTTACCATCCGCATTCATATCGGCATTTTCTAATTTGTCGTCTTCTATATTTTTTAAACGAATCAAATGCATTTCTAATAAACTGGCATCCGCATAATTTATTTTTGCATCTCCATTTAGTTCTCCTTTTTGAGCAAAATTGTAGGCAAAAGTTCCTGTAATTCCTACAAATTCGGTTACAATAATTCCTAAAAATAATAAAAATA
>CANPIH010000080.1 GCA_947574085.1 uncultured Mycoplasmatota bacterium
AAGAAATAATCTATCATTACTCTATATATAATATAAAAACGAGTTATTAAAACTCATTTTCACTTGATCTGGTTTCATTTTCTATTTTTTCTAAAAAGCTATATTCTTCACCAACATTTGTTACATCAAACTGCATCACACTTTTATTTAACCAGTACCACTTCCTGGCCATTTTTCCAATTATATTCCCTGCTTCTGCCATGCTCATTGCACTGTTAGATACATATCCTGAATACTGACGATGTTCAAAATTACTTTTCAACAAAAATTTCTTTATATCCCGCCAGGCATTCTTATAACTTTTTGAAGGATAATATTGTTTTAGAAGATTATCATTTAAATCAAAATTTACTGCTTTTCTACCATGGATAGTTGGCATATCTTTCTTCTACCCGATAATATGATTCCAATGCATCTTCTCGATATTCTATCGTATCGCCCTCATAACGAAAATACCACTTATCTACTATTTTTAAAAACCATGTTGATTCTGGTAAATCCCATTGAGCAGTCATAAAAGTATTAAAATCTTTTTTATTTCCTTGATATACTCCTTTAGATATTTTTTTAATTCCTCATTTTTCAAAAAAACGATCTACTTTTTCATAACATTCATCAATATCAATATTATTTTCTTTAGCTTTTTCTTCACTTAATACCATTTCCATCATCATCTTTATCACTCCCTATAATGTATATGATACCTAAATTGGTCTATTGCTGCAATACGATATTTTATCCTTCATTATTATATACAAAATAAAATGTAATATTACTTCTAAACTTCTTCATAATATGTATTTATTACTATCAATATCATACTTGTATAGTTTGGATTTGTAAAAATGGACTTATTCTCTCTTTATCATTACTAATGTTTTCTAATAATAGTATGTTATTAAGATTTTCATTTTATTGTTTCGTTTTTATTGATTCTTTATTTAGTCAATCTTTCAAAAAATTAGTAACTGATAAAATTTTATGCATAAATATTTTTAAATATAACCAGATAGACAATTTAGTATATTTTTTAGAATATTTATCAAACTGATTATTAAATATATTATTCATATAGTTGTCCCTTTTTTCTGGTATATTTGCAGATTTAAAAGATGAAGGATTATATTTAATTGCCTCATTAATATCTACTTCCTGATATTTTATATCTTTTATAATCTTATTAAATAACTGTTTTCCTTTTTTACTGTTAATAAAAACAAGGGATGTTCCCTTGTTATCATACATTTCTGGACATACATCTTTTATCCCCCAAAAATCTGCTAGTGTTATATCACTGTTTCGATGTAATGATTTACTGTGACAGTTATAACATGATGGTCTTAAACATAAGTCTTTTAAAAATACTTTCATATATTCATTATTACTGGACAATTGTGTAAATTTATTTTTTTGTTTGATTGTAAAACTATAACTATCCCATCCTGTACTTTTATCTCTAAACAATATACTGGCATTTTTTTCTAAGCTAAATTGTTTCAGGTAATGTTTCCAAACCTTAGGTGATGGTACCCCATGACATACAATATCCTGACAGATCAAATTATCATATTTTTTACATAAAAAACATAATAATCCATCAATCTGGCATGGTGTCCCACTAAAATACACTAATTTGCCCTGATTAAGATAATTCTTGATTTTTAAATATGTATTTCCCAATTTGCTTTGAACATATTTAGATCCACGTAATTTACTTAAATCCTGCTCATTTGTTACTTCTATATGCTCAACTTCAAAATTTTGATTAAACGCAGCCCCAAAAACAATTCCATCATTATCAATAGTATAAGATGCTAGTAATGTAAATATTCCACCTGATGAGCTTTCTTTTCTTATCTCTTCATTCTTATTATAACATGCATAAGCCTTGGGATTATTTTGAATACTCATATCATTTAAGATAGGACAGCTTTTTTTACATATTCCACACTCAATACATTTTTCTTTATCAACTTCTGGATACCAGAATCCTTCTTCATCTACCTTCATTTCAATACAGTTTTTAGGACATATATTCATACAGGAATGACATCCTGAACATTTTGATTTATCTTTGATTTCAATCATTATCTTTTTCTCCTTAAAACCTTACTAATCATCCCATCAAGTAAACCTTTTTCATAACTGTTTAATCCAAATAAATACATGCAAATCAAATAAGCAGATACATATATGCATCCTACAATAACAAAATCAATAACTGAATTTACAGCTATTATTTTTAAAACTACAAATCCTACACAAAAGCTTACTAGTACTGCTGGAAACAATTTAAAAATATTACCCCAAAAATATTTCATATCTAACTTAACTCGTACCTGATAATACCAGTTCATTATAATAATATTTCCTAGTATCATTGTTATTGCGGTTCCTAATGCTGCCCCAACTTCACCATATGCTTTAGTTAAGGGAATACTTAATAATACATTTCCAATTGCAATAATAAAATAAACAACTGATCTAAATTTATGCATATTTTTTGCTCTTTGTATCTCAATTCCAAGATTTTGAATCAATGGCACAGTAACAGGAATAATTAAAAGTAAAGCAACATAATATGCATACTCATATCCATTTCCTGCCCATATAGAAATAAAATATTTTCCAAATAAAATAAATCCAAATAATATCAATGCTAAAACTATAAACTGAATTCTTCCAACCCTAGTAAAAATATCTGTAAGCTGTCTGTTATCATTACTGTCAGCTGCAATCGTATTTATTCTAGGAATAAATACTGACGAGACTGATGTTGATAAACTCATATATATACTATTTATTTGCCCGCCAACTGCATATACTGCTACTGCAACAGTTCCACCAAACATACCTAAAATAAATTTATCAACACTCCAGTTTATTTGATCAACAATCATATTTAAAAAGATAAAAAAAGAAAATACCCATATTTCTTTTAATAATGAAAACTGAATATTTTTAAACTTAAATTTCATATTAATCTTTTTTCTACAGTAATATATATTCATGATAAATTTACCAAGTGTTAAAACAGTAGTAATAGTAACTAAACTAATTGATTTATAACCCATCAAAAGTAATGGCAAAGTTAAAAAAGGATTCAGTACTGTTTGTAACAGCCCAATAACTCTTTGAAAAAAATAACATTCATGAGCAGTTACATATGAATCAAAAACACTTGATGGAAAAGTAACAGCTAAATTAAATACCATTAAAATCATTAATATTCTAGCAGTGTCAATTTCTGAACCTGTCAAACCCTGTTTAAATATCGTTTCAATATTAAATACTAAAATACTTCCTGATACTATACTAATTAAAGCAATAATTAAAAAAATGGTAATAAACATGCCATTTAACCTAGCAATACCATCTTCATCATTCTTAACTTTATACCTTGAATAAAACCTGACATAGGCACTGCCAAAACCAAAACTTAACAGACCTAAATAACTAACAACAGAAAATACCAGTTGATATAAACCATATTCACTCTTCCCTAATAATCGTAACATTATAGGGGTATATAAAATACTGATAATATTATGAATAAACATTGTTATATAAGATAATACTACACCTATTTTTAATTGATTTATTTTCATTTTTCATCACCAAAACAATTATCTAAAAATAAATTAAATTTTTTTCTTTCATTTTCCAAAATCTTATATACGTTTGTATAATCATGATTAATTGAATATTCAATATAATCTTTTTTTCTATGTTCATTAAGAGCAAATTTATTTAGTAATGTTTCAATTCGTGAATTCATAGATTCCAATTTATCTTCTCTTTCAAAGACATAAAACTGTGTATCAAACAAAATAGAAAATACACATGCATGAAATGAATCAGTACAGACTAATTTTGCATGATGAATTAAATACAAGAATTCACTTGGTCCACTTGTATATGCAATATCACTAGAATTCATTAAATCTATTATTTCATAATTATTTTCTTTTGCAATTCTGTTAATAAATGCTGTTCTTTCAACAGACATATTCCCTAAACAATAGACAACAACATAATTTTTATTTTTAAAAAAATTAGGCCTTATTTCTAACTTTTCCCATTCATTTGCTGTAAGCATCATTGTTGGATCAATAAGAACCTCAATTTTTGATTTAGTAAATGGCTGCAATAATTCTTTTGCTTTATCTTCTCTAACAGATATATATTTAATATTAGGCAATGCTTTCTCAAAACTTTTAATATCTTTATCATTAAGCCTAGAAACACCAACAGAAGCACTTAATGATATCGATTTATCATAATCTATATCTTCTAACAAATCTAATCTTTTAGCATGGTGGAAACTACTATTCCAAACCTGATCACTTCCAACAAAAAAATAATTATATTTTTTACTTAAACTATTATATTGTTTTGATTTATTATAAAATTTTTTAGAAAATTTTATATTATTTTTATCAAATAATATAAAATTATATAATCTCATATCACGTTTTATATATTTTGCAAAAAAAGTTGAGTGATATAGCCCTGACAAATATTTAACCTTTCCTTTTATATATACATTCCCACTCTGATTACTATTCATCAATGAAATCACTTTATATCCTTTTTTTTCTAAAACATATTGAGTAGCATAGTTTTGTAGTCTATTACCATAATTATTAATATCTTGTATAGTTATTATTGCAACTTTCATCATTTCCTCCAAAATATTACATTTTAAAATATTTATAAATAATCTTAATAATCAACAATTCTATTACCATTTTACATTTCGTTTAATTATATTTCAGCGAAAGATATATCTAAAAATACTGTATTTATATAATGCCGAAACTACAGTAATCTTCTATTCCATATATTTTATCTATCTAAATGACGTACGTGATAATTTAGCAATTATATACAATAAATCTATCTGATGGAACATTATCAACTTTCCAATCAGTATATTTCGTTTTCCAATAAGACTAGTTTCTTTTATAACTGCTCTAACACGTTTATCATTTACTATATGTTTTATAAATGTTCTTCGTTCTTTGTTTTTTAGTGTTGAATCTTTATTAAACAAACTATTCATACATACACTAACTTCTA
>CANPIH010000081.1 GCA_947574085.1 uncultured Mycoplasmatota bacterium
ACTATTAATTCCTTGTGCAATCATACAATAAATTGCAATTGCTGCTGAGGTAGCCACCATTGATGGTGAAAATGGCCTTCGTACTGCTATTTTTAGCATCAAACAACATGAAGAAGTTTATCAATATTTTGAACAGTTTGTAAATTGTATAATAGGTTGTGAAGTATTTGATATGAGTGATATTGAATTAGAATTCTGTGATTTTGATAATGATGTCACAGATGAACTAAATTCTACTCAAAAAAGAAATGAGAAGTTAAAAACAAAGCAAGTTTATAAAAAATTAGTACATAATGACACAATTATTTGGCATAGTGATAATATATATGATGAAAGTGCAAATATCCTACAAATTGAAGGGAATCGTAAAGAGATTAATTTGACATTTATTGATAATCCTGATGATCCATCATTTGGATTTGGTATAAGAATTTGTAATTCGGGCTCTAAATATGATCCGTTTAATATATGTTTTATGAACTTATTTAATCAACTTCAATTATTAGATAAAAACGATTCAATAAAAAAATTATTGAAGACTGAGAAAAGTTGTAAATAACTACGTCAATAGCACCAGATTGATAGGAAACTCGAACTTTTAATTTTTTGAGAGTTCAAGTTTTAATATGCTTAAAACATGATAGAATATTTATATAAACTAAATTGATAGTGTCAATTTAGTAAACATACTTGTATATTGTCATAAACAATATACATGCTATTAGAGTGATGGAGGAGGATTTAATGCTTAAAAATAATATATTAGAGTTTTATAAGAGAACTAGTCTTTATACAGACTTAGGATTTTATAATGGTTTTGCTAAAAGTTTGCCAGATGACATAGGTGAGTTATGTTTATTACAAAGAAATCAGATTATTCACCCTTTTGATATGTCTGATGAAGAAATGAGAAAAGATAGCAATTCATGTTATGGCGATATGACAAAATTACCAAAAACCTCTTTATGTTATGAAAAGAACCAACACTATCTATATTGAAAATAGGTATAACGATTTAAAAGATAAAACCGAATGTTTGGTAAACAATATTAAAAAAGTTATTGATAAAGTTCCAGCTTTTATTAAAACAATTGTAGAAAGATTATTTGGTAGTCAAGGTATGAATTTAAACTTTTTCATCCAACAATATGATAAAGATTATAAAATAAAACAAGAAAATGAACGATTAAAAAACTTAATATATTTAGAAAAAAGCAAAAAGATATTACTTTATTGATTATCAACATAAGGAAAATAAAAAAGATAGAGATGATTTTGATATAAGTAGATAGTAAATAAGCTAAAAATACTATATAATAATATTATTAAGTATTTTAAACTAATTTATGGATGTGGTTAAAAATGAATGAACAAATAAAAACTTGTTATGATTTATTAAATAATGTTTATAGCAATTGTGAAAAATTATATAACAAAATTAAACAACAATATAAAAATGTAAAAATGGATTCTTAATAAAGGACACTATATTAAAATAAATGATGAATACAAATATCAAAAATATTATATGCCAGTTATTTCGATTAATGATGTTGGAGATATATGTTTTAATCTGATGGAATTAGCTTAGAATTTTTCGCTGATAAAAATGAATTATTAGAAAGTTGTGATTTTAATTTATTATTGAATTATAATGTAGAAATATATGACGCTAATGATAGTAAAATAGATATATACGAAAAAGAAATGACAGTTGATTTGTTTATTAAAAAATTAAAACAATGGAAATCAAATTTAATTGGAATAACAATTAACTGCCAAGATAGATCTAACGAAGAAGTGATTAGTATTTTTATCTATTGTCTTATAAAATGATAGATGCCCCTTATAAATAATGAATTTAATGAAAATAATTGTTAAAATATGCTAAAAGTGTGATAAAATAGAAAATAATTACAAGGGAGGTTTTAATTATGATTATATTGATTATTTTTGATATATTGGGTGCTACTTTTAGCATAATATTTGCTGTTAAAGTTTTTATAACATGTAAAGAATATAATAATAGGCTAAGCAATAAAAAAATTAAAAATGTATCAATAACTAAAGGGGATTGTGATAGTGATATTGGCTTGACAAGAGCATTTAATAAAAAGACTGAATATACTGGACATCCAACAAAACAAGAATATGAAGAAAATGTTAGGAAAATAAACGAAAGAGAATTAAATAATATTTCTAGAATTGTTGAGTTACCTTTTGATGAAATTGTTAATATGTACTATGAAGACCATATTAATACTATTAAGCAAGTTGATGAACAAATAGGTAAAATTACTTCTAGTCCAAAACTTGTCTTAAAAATGAAAAGAAAAAACAAAGATAATAGCGAAAATTAAATTTATAAATTGAATTCAATATAATTGATGTAATAATTATATTAAGAAATTGATACAAATATTGTATTGATTACTGAATTTGACGAAAAAACTTTGAAATAACTTTTTTGCTCGCACCATTGACGAATCTGTTCAAACTATTTGTACTTTGATATAGAGGACTTGTCAAAAGTCTTTCTTATGATATTATTTAATATGTCAAGGGAACTTGCATAAAATAAAAAAGAGGAACATTCAATTCTGCAAATGAATGTCATATCTAATAAAAAAATCGACAATTGAAGAGTGTCGATTTTTTTTAATTAATATCAATAATTAAGAAGTGAAAATGATACATATGTATCTGCAAAGTTTAATTACATAAACTCGTTTTTTCATCAATATCTTCCGATATATGGTACAAAGATATTATTAATCCAGCTGAAAATCTTAAAAATAAATTTAATTATAAGTATAGACGATAGATTATCAGGCTTAGAAAATGCTAACTTAAAAATATTATTTAATTCTTGGAGTAATAAATCTATTTCAGAAGATGATTTGAAAAAAATAATATTATACAAGTAAATAATTGGGGTGAAATTGAAAGCTTGCTAGAAAACTGCAATGAGTAAAGATAAAGGATATTTAATTGCATGTAGAGAGACTTGGTTTAGTTAACGATTTTATTTTTCTCTGAACAAACTCGTCTGAAACTTTAAAGTATTTACTTAATTATATTCATTCTTGATAATTTATTTTTTACTGCAATATTATATAGGTTAACAAGAATTTTATATGATGCTAAAATATTTAATATAAAATGCTTCCTATTGTATCATATACTTTTCCATACTCTAAAATATCAGAAAATATAAGTTCTGTGTCGTTCAAATGTTTTTTATTAATTATGTCTATTAAATTATCGTTAACTTCAGTCTTTTGTTTTCATTTTCTTCTAAAATATTTTACTATAGATGAACCATATTAGAAACTTATACACTAAAAAAATCTTGCTCTATTATTGTCTTTGAAACATTTCCATTTATAAAAAGAATTTAGTATAAAAAGAATTTAGGAAAATTTTTATTTTACATGCTATTTTTTATATGTTAAAATTATCAAGATTTATATTTTATTGAGGAGTGAATTTTTATGAAAAAAACAAAAATAATTTGTAGCATAGGTCCAGCTAGTAATGACGCAAATGTTATGGAAAAAATGGTTTATGCTGGTATGGATGTTGCTCGTATTAATTTTTCGCATGCTACTATAGAAGAAAGAGAAAAATGTGTAGAATCTGTAAAAGAAGTTCGCAAAAGAACTGGTGCAAATATAGCAATATTATATGATTCAAAAGGTCCAGAATTTCGTAGTGGTATATTAGAAAATAATGAGATTACTTTAGAAGAAGGAAAAATAATTCGAGTTGTAAAAGAAAATGTTTTAGGAAATGAAGAAAGATTTAGTGTAAATCATCCAAGTGCTTTAGATTCAATAAAAGTTGGAAATTTTATTTTACTTGAGAATGGTCTTATGAAAATAGAAGTTATTTCAAAGGAAGAAGATGGAGTAACATGTAAAATAATAAATGGAGGCATTCTTGGTAACAAAAAAAGTTTAAGTGTGCCAGACTGTTTACTTGACATGCCATATGTAAGTGAACAAGATCGTGAAGATATTATTTACGCTTGCCAACACGATGGAGATATACTTGCTATTTCTTTTGTTTCTAATAAAGAAAATGTGCTAGAAGTACGTGAAATTCTAAAAGAACAAGGGAAAGAAGATATGCCTATTATTTGTAAAATCGAAAATGGAATGGGTGTAAAAAACTTAGAAGAAATTTTAGAAGTATCAGAAGGAATTATGGTAGCACGTGGAGATTTGGGAACAGAAACAAAAATGGAAAGTTTACCTATTATTCAAAAAGAAATGATAAAAAAATGCCGTGAACTGGGCAAAATTTGTATTGTGGCTACGGAAATGCTAGAGTCTATGAAAAAAAATGCTCGTCCTACTCGTGCTGAGATTAGTGATGTGGCCAACGCAGTATTAGATGGTACTGATGCAGTTATGTTATCAGGTGAATCAACTGTAGGACATTATCCTGTAGAAACTGTAGAATTTATGGCAAATATTTGTAAAGAAATTGAACAATCTACTTCTTTTGAACATTTATTTGATTACAAAAAGGAATATGAAATTACACAAACCATAGCCAACAGTGTAGTGGAAAGTGCTAATAAATTAAAGGCAAAAGCTATCATTGCAGCAACCGTTAGTGGCTTTACGGCTAGAAAAATTAGTAATTTAAAACCAGATTGTATTATTTTGGCTGCTTGTCCTGATAAAAAAGTAGAAAAAAGACTTGCATTGAATTGGGGAGTTTATCCAATTTCTGTTCCTATTTTAGAGTCAGTAGATGAGGTTATAGAAAAAAGTATAGTATCTGCTAAAGAATACATGCCTTTAAATAAAAAAGATATTTTGGTAATTACAGGAGGATTTCCTACAGGAATAATAAAAACAACCAATTTAATGAAAATAGAAGAAATTTAAAAATTAGATTTCTTTTTTTATTTCCATTATAAAACTTGACTCATGAAGATAAGGAACGAGTAAATAGCAATAATTTTTGGTTCTGGTTAAAGCT
Source organism: uncultured Mycoplasmatota bacterium (assembly GCA_947574085.1). GTDB lineage: Bacteria > Bacillota_I > Bacilli_A > RF39 > UBA660 > MGBC108787. The sequence continues at coordinate 4,996 of CANPIH010000081.1, forward strand.
ACATAAAATAATCTTCTTTCTTCTTCATATAAAAAATTATCCTTTGACTGAA
>CANPIH010000082.1 GCA_947574085.1 uncultured Mycoplasmatota bacterium
GATTATGAAGATGAATACGAAGAATATGAGGAAGATTATTATGATGACTACACTGAATATGATAGATATGGAAATTATAATAGATATAAAAGTGATTTTGTAAAACCAATATTTTTTGACGAAATATTATCAAATTTTGTAAATAATTTGTCAGAAGAAAAAGCAAAAACTATTTTAATCGAAGAACTTAAGAAGAACGAAGAATATACATTTAATAATTATTTAAAAGAAGAATTTCAAAAATACAGTTCAGATAAAAACAATATACATGGAATACTAGATAAAATTAATAAGAATTTTTATAAATTATCACATGATTATGATTATAATAATAAAGATTATACAATTGATCTTTTATCAAAAAATGAAAAAGAAAAAATTTCAAATATATATGATACAACTAAAGAAATGAAAGCTAATATAGATAAAGTAATTTTAAATCCTGAAATAGCAACATACAACAATTATAAATGGATTGCAACATTTTATAAAGATAAAAATACTAAAAATGATATAGAAATATATACTAAAAAATTAGAAACATTTTTTGATACATTAAAACATTATAGTATAAAAAATACAATTCCAAAATCAAATGTGTTAATTACAATATATTTGCTAAATGATTATAATTTACAAGAAATATCAAAATCACTAGTTAAAAATTGCAAATATACGGAATATGTTGATTATATAATAGAGAATTCAAAAGATTGTAATCAATTATATAAATATTTTAATAAAGTACTAGAAAAGGAAAAATATCTAAATAATGAATACATTGGAAAAATATATTATCATTTTTATTTAAGACTATTAGATGATGAAATATACAACCAATATTGTTATTATGATTTTTTATATAACAAAGATATAAGTAATTTGATGTCTTTAAAAAATACAGATAGATTTGATTATTATATAAATAAAATGATTACTAGTACGAAAGATGTAATTACACTAGAAAAAATATATATTTTTTTAGATAATAAGGAAGAATTATTTAAATTATTATGTAGCAAAGATAACGAATATAGACTGATGGCAAATATTGAAGTTTTAAAAGACAACTATAATAATCAGTTGTTAAAATATTTTAAAGACCGTTTTTATGAAGTAGTGGCGACAGAAAAGAGTAGAGACAATTATAAAAAAGCTGCAACTTATATTGGAGCGCTAAATAAGCTTAATGATGGAGTAAAAATAGTAAATGGATTCATAAGTGAACTTAAAGATTCAGAATATTCAAAGAGGATAGCTCTATTCGATGAAATAGATAAGGTCATAATTAATAAATAAAAAATATCGCTTTTCTAAAAAAATATCGTTTATAAGCGATATTTTTTAGAAAAGCGATTGTAAAATAAATAGAAAAATGGTAATATAATAAAAAAGTTATATTATGGAGGTATGTAATTTGAAAGTAAGTGATTATGAAAAAGCTGAAACAAGCAATATTGATTATAAAGTATCATTAGAAGTTAACAAACCCAAAAGTTGGTTAAAATCTGTTTCAGCATTTGCAAACACAAAAGGTGGAATTATATTATTTGGAGTAGATGATAAAACACATGAATTAAAGGGATTAAATGATATTCAAGAAGCATCAGAGAAAATAACAGAAATTATTAATTCTAAAATCTTACCATTACCAAGATATGAAATAAATACATTTATTGAAGAAAAAAAAGATTTTTTAGAACTAAAAATAGGAGATGGACCTTCTACACCTTATTATTTAGTAGCAGATGGAAGAAAAGAAGCATTTATTCGTTCTGGAAATCAAAGTATACCTGCACCAGAGCATATATTAAATAATTTGATATTAAAGGGAAAAAATTTAACATTTGATGCTCTACCTACTGATTATAAAATTAGTGATTTAAGTTTCACATTACTTTCTGCTACTATAAAAGAGAAAACAAATAAAAAATTTGATGAAAATAAGGATTACTTATCTTTAGGTTTAGCAAATGAAGAAAAAGAAATAACAAATGCAGGTCTATTATTAAGTGACCAAAATCCGTTGAAACAATCTAAAATTGTATGTACTAGGTGGAAAGGATTAAGTAAAGGTATAATATCAGAAGATGCTATAGATGATAAAGAATATAGTGGAAGTATAATAGCATTATTAGAAAATGCAGATTCATTTATAAAAAATAATTCTAAGAAATCTTGGAAAGTTATTGGAATGGAAAGAAAAGAATTAGAAGATTATCCTATAACAGCTCGTAGGGAAGCAATAGTAAATGCATTAATCCACAGAGACTATCAAATATTAGGTGCAGAAATTCACATAGATATGTTTGATGATAGATTAGAGATTACTTCACCAGGAGGAATGTTTGATGGAAGCATTATTCAAAATTTGGAAATAAAAAATATTCCGTCGATGAGAAGAAATATTATAATTGCTGATGTATTTAGTAGATTACATTATATGGATCGTAGAGGCAGTGGATTAAGTAGAATTTTGCAAAGTTACAATGATTCTATCCAAAAACCAAAATTCATTTCAGACTTTTTATCTTTTACTGTAATATTTCCAAATAAGGGATATTATAAAAATGAGGTAAAAGAAGAAAAAAATATAGTAAGTGATGAAGAACTGTTTTTAATTCAACTATACAAAAATTTGCAAAATGGAAAAAACATAAAAAACACTACAATAAGTCAAATAAAAAGTATTTTTAACGAGTGTGGATATGATAAAAGTTTTACAAGGGAAGATATAAAAAGAATTTTAAATGTTAAAGATACTAGAACTACTAATATCATTTCTATGCTTTTAGATTGTGATTTTATAATAAAAGAAAATGGGGCAAAATATAAATTTCAAAAAGAGATAAAAAATAACGGTTATAAGAGACATTTTTAATAAAAATATCGCTTTAAAATGAAATTAAGAAGGAAAATATATGAATCAGAAAAATAATAAATTTAAAATAATATTAGGAATTACATTGATATTAGCCATAATCATTTGTTCTTTTATAGTTGAAAATTGCAATAATAATAAAAAATATACAGATGTCAATTTAGATAGTTCAAAGTTAAACATATTTTACTTTAATGTAGGGCAAGCAGATTGTACATTAGTAACGATTAATAATAAAAACTTATTAATAGATGCTGGTAACAAAAGTGATGGAGAATATATAGTAGAATTTTTAAAGGAGAAGAAACTAAATAATATAGACTATTTCATAATTACACATGGGGATATGGATCATAGGGGTGGAGCAGAAATTATTTTAAATAATTACAATGTAGGACAAATATTTATGCCAGAAGGAATAAATGAAGCAGAAGATGATTATCAAGACTTAAAAAAGATAGCAAATAAAAACAATAAGCAATTATCTAAAGTAGAAATAAACGATAAGTTTGATTTAGACAAGGCAGAATTTGAAATATTATCTGTCAAAAATAATACTTCAAATTCTGCTAATGAAAGTTCAATAGTTATTAAATTAAATTATTTAGAAACTAGTTATCTATTTATGGGAGATGCTACTCAAGATATAGAAAAAGAAATAAAATGTGAAAAAATAGATATATTAAAAGTTGGACATCATGGTTCAGATTCAAGTACATCTACGGAATTTCTAAATAGAATAAAACCTACATATGCAATTATTTCAGCAGGAGATAATAAAAAATATAACCATCGAACAAAAGATGTGTTACAAAGATTAAAATATGCTAATATACAAGAAGATAATATATTAATAACTAAAAACCAAGGAACAATATGGATTACAAGTGATGGAATAAATATAGAAATTCAAACGAAGAAAGATATTAATTTAGATGGAACAGGTCAAATTGGACAAATGAGCATATATGATATATGTTCATTTTTTAATGCTATAGAGTATATCCGTTTGGCTTCTTAACATTTACATATTTATTACCATCAAATTGAATATAAGTACCACCACATTTTATAGAATCATCTAAGAGAGATTGTGGAATTTCGTACTTTTCTGAAAATTTTTGATTAGTATCAAGGCAAGATGCATAACCTTCCTCAATATAATCAATGTAAAAAACAGTATCTTTAGGCAATTCATCAAAATCTAAATTTTTAAAATTAGGATCCTTTTTTAAAAGATAATATTTTAATTCATCCATAAATTTATCAACAAATGAATTATCATAAGATTTAATATTCTTTTCAAGAGTTAAATCTACTGAATTTAAGAAATCATAAAGACTCATATGCTGTCACCTCCTTTAAAGCAAGTAAAATATAAGAATAAAATAATTATACATATAATATAGCAGATAACACACGATAAATCAATAAAAAATACAGTTTTAACACAAATTATGATAAAACTGTATTTTTAGATATTATGATATTATGAATTTAAAGCATCCACCAATCAGCAGCATTCCATCACAAAACCCATTCCTATAATACTTTTCATTCCATTAGCAAATATAATCAAAGAAATTATCATCAAGTTGTTTCAACTGTTTCTCAACATATTTCTTATTCTGTTCGGGAACATTCCTCAAAATCTTTTCAGCAATCTCTTCAAAACAAATAAAATGTTTTTTATCTTCTGCACAAGTAAGACTAGCAATAGTATCCTCAGCTAACGCATATAACTGTTGGCACGAAATCAAAGATTTCAACAACAGTTTATCTAAAATCTAACCAATCTTTTAAGATATCATCATTAACCTCTCTTAAATTACTCATAAAAATCTACCTCCAAAATTAAAATTTTTCATTTTCAAAATGTACCTACAAGAGCTAATTTTCTAAGAACAAACGTACTACACGAGTTGGGTAAAAATTGGGTAAAATTCTCTCCGAAAATGCCATAAAAGTACACAAATGTTCCATAAACTAAAACTCTCGTAAACACCTAAATACCAACAAAAACTCTAATTTTCACAAACTTACAAAAACCGTTCATCCGTCGCTCATAACCCGAAGATCGTAAGAATAATCTCTTAATCGCATAATTAAAGCAATAA
>CANPIH010000083.1 GCA_947574085.1 uncultured Mycoplasmatota bacterium
TAATAATGATATTTATCAAAATGAAAAAGGCTTATCTGAAAGTGATAGAGTATATTTAGTTGCTGCTTCAATAATAGCAAATCTTGGTGTTCCTGGAAAAGTTGCAGCGCTTGATAAAGCAGACTTAAAATCTTCTATAGAAGAAAATAACAAAGATGGAGATATTATTGTTAGAAAAATAAAGGTCTTTTTAAAAGAAAAAAAATTACCTGAAGCAAAGAAAGATTTAATTGTTAGAACATTAACTAATACATTGACAGCAGATAATATAAATAAAGTTTCCAATGGTGAAAGTCAACTTAAAAGAATATTTACAAAAATAGTAGATGATTTAGGTATTTATTATAAAATTGGTTTATCTACTGATTTTACAGGAAAACTATTTAATGAAATGTATAGTTGGCTAGGTTTTACTCAAGATAAATTAAATGATGTTGTGCTTACTCCATCTTATGTAGGCAATTTATTAGTAAAATTAGCAAGAGTAAATATGGATTCGTATGTTTGGGATTTTGCTACGGGTTCTGCTGGATTACTTGTTGCTGCTATGAATGAAATGTTAAATGATGCCAAAAATAAGATTAAATCACCTGAACAATTGGCGAGAAAATCTGTTGAAATCAAGTCAAATCAATTATTAGGACTAGAAATTTTACCTAGTATTTATATGTTAGCCATTTTAAATATGATTTTAATGGGAGATGGTAGTTCAAATATAATTAATAAGGATTCATTAAATGATTTTGAAGGATATTATGGTTTTGGTAAAATTGATACCAAATTTCCAGCAACAGCATTTGTTTTAAATCCACCATATTCTGCTCCTGGTAATGGTATGATATTTGTTGAAAAAGCATTATCTATGATGGATAAAGGTTATGCCACAATTATTATTCAAAATTCTGCAGGTTCAGGTAAGGCTATTGAATATAATAAGAACATATTAAAACATAGTACACTACTTGCAAGCATAAAGATGCCAATTGATTTATTTATAGGTAAATCAAGTGTTCAGACTAATATATATGTATTTAGAGTTGGTGAACCACATAATAATGATGATGTTGTTAAATTTATTGATTTTTCTGAAGATGGGTATACAAGAACAAATAGAAAGAAAGCAAGTAATAATTTAAAAGACACAAATAATGCTAAAGAAAGATATCAAGAAATAGTAGATTTAGTCAGATTTGGCAAGACTAAATTAAATATCTTTACTGAAAAGGAGTATTACGAAGGTTATATTGATATAAATAATGGTGCTGATTGGAATCAAAGTGTTCCTGTTGATACTAAACCTACAATAGAAGATTTTAAGAAAACAGTTAGTAATTATTTAGCTTGGGAAGTTTCTAATTTATTAAAAAGTGATGGTGATTGCTTGGGAAAATAGATGCCCTGCTCAGCGAGAAATTGAGTAGTGTTGAGTGGGGCGAATACAAATTAGAAGATTTATTTGACATTGTTGGAACAAAATCATTAGATAGTAATGCGATAACTTTTGTTAAGTCTGGAATAAACTTTGTTGGACGTACATTTGAAAATAATGGAATACAAGGAAAAATAGATTTGCAAAATTTTGCACCAAATAATCCTTATACAATAACTGCAACCGTAATAGGAAATTATAAATATGTAAAATATCAAAAAGAACCATATTACTGTTCTCAAAATATTAACAAACTAACACCTAAAAGTACTATTGCAAAATGGAATGAGAAAATTGCATACTTTTTTGTAACAAATATTCAAAAATTTGTATCTTTATATGATAATCAACAAGGTGGATACAAATTACAAGATATCAAAAATCATATTGTTAATGTTCCTATCAAAGATAACAAAATCGACTTCGATTTCATGGAAACGCTTATAAACGAAATCGAAAATGCGCGTATAAGTGAAATCGATTCATATTTACAAATTACAGGATTAGATAATTATGAATTAACAGAAGAAGAAAAAAATGCTTTAAGAGAATATGAAAATGTATTTTTTAAAGAATATAATGTTACTGAAATTTTTGATATTAAAAATACAAAATGTATCTTGTCAAGAGATATTAAAGAAAACAGTGGTATCGATCCGTATTTATGTGCTAGTTCTGAAAATAATAGTGTTGCTTCTTATATAACATATAACGAAAATTTAAAAGACCCAGGTAATTGTATTTTTATTGGTGGAAAAACTTTTGTTGTTTCCTATCAAGAAAAAGATTTTTATTCTAATGATAGTCATAACTTGGCTTTATATATGAAACAATATGAAACAAAAAAATATAATCAGTTATATTTATCAACTTGTGTTGAAAAAAGTTTAAGTTATAAATATTGTTGGGGCAATAGCGTAAGTAACTCCAAAATAAAAAAAGACCTAATCTCTCTACCAACTAAAAATCAAAAAGTTGATTATGAAAATATGGAATTATTTATTTCAGCGATATCAAAATTAGTTATTAAAGATGTAGTATTATATAAAAACAAGAAAATTGAATTAACAAAAAAACTTGCAGAAAAAAATGAATTAAAAATTGCGAAATAATATAAAAAAAGACAATCTATGTTATAATGACCTAGAGTTGCCTTTTTCTTTTTGCAAATCTTTATCAAAATTATTAAGATTATTTTGTATAGATTTAGAGAGTGTTCTAATTTCTTTACAATAATTATCTAGTTTATTTCCTTAATTTTTGGTTGATTGTATTATACCTTTTACTCTGTCTTATGATTTATTTTTATTTTTTTATCATATTTAATACTTTTTCTAATTTTGCATCTTTTCCTATTTCATAAGATAGTATTTCTCTTGTATAAAAATCTACTAATTTTATTCATCTCGTTTAATATGGAAATAAATTTATTTAAAGAGATAATAGTGTTAGAGTTAGGAATATAGATTTTATTGTTTTCATCATATAAATAAGCAACTAAGTTAGTAACACTATTATTTGCAATAATTTTATGTGGTTCTTTAACACGTAAATTAGTTTTATCAAATTTAATTAAATGTCCATTCATAAACTTAATATCAAGTTTCCCAAAATTTGCTTTTATTTTTAGTTTGTTTTTAATTCACAAGGAAACTTCAATTGTTCTATTGTCACTTTCATAAATACATACTGTCAAATACTAGAAAAGCGTTTATAAATAGAAAAACTCGCTTTACTATTTCTAGTGTGCGAGTTTAAACCTCAATGGAGCGGATGATGGGAATCGAACCCACGTTATCAGCTTGGAAGGCTGAAGCTCTACCATTAAACTACATCCGCATTTCTTTAAATGACAATTAAAATTATAGCATAAATAAAAGAAATTTCAACTATTTTTGTACATCTTTATACTATTTTATGTAATTTTTTAATAATAGTGCTTATTTAATGTAGAATATAATACACTTTTTTGCTATAATATTTTTACTTGCTGGAATAGCTCAGTTGGTAGAGCAACGCCCTCGTAACGCGTAGGTCGCAAGTTCGAGTCTTGTTTCCAGCACCATTTGTTAATACCTCCCCAATAGGGGGTTTTATTTTGTAACATGAAATGTTTTTTTTAAATTCTTTGTTTAAAGCTACATATTAAATAATTTTTTATTTTCGAATTCAAATTGTATAAAACTAAAACAAATCTATTTAAAAAAATTGTAACATTATTTTATTTTATGAATAAACTATATTATGAGATTGTAAAATAAATAACATTTATTATATAGAGTATAGAATTTTTTTATTTTATTATTCTTAAAAATTAGTGAAAAATAGATAAAAAGATATTTGTAAAGAAAAAAGTTTTGTATATCACAAAATCAATTGTAGTTAATAATTCTACTTGAAATATAGTTTTTTTAATATAGTTTCTTTTATGAAAAAATAAATTATTAAGTCAGATATGAGTTGAAAAAACAACTCATATTTAATGAAAAAAAGGCAATCTTATAAATAAGTAGAAGTAAAAGAAGTATTAATAGCTAATTTTCCTTTTACTATTAAAATACAAAAAAATGAAAATTATAAAGATTGTTGAAAAATTCTATTTTTTCTATTAATATAATTATATAAAAAGATTGTAATGTGAGGAGTAATATTATATGAAAAAAAGAATTATTGCATTAATAGCATTAGTAATACTTAATTTTATTTCTATTCACACAGTATATGCCATTGCTGAAATGAAAGCAAATTTACAACTGAAAGATTCAGAGTTAAAAGCTGGAGAAAAAGTTGAAATAACTGTTTCCTTTGATGATTTAAAGGATATTAAAAAAGGAATTAATGCTTTACAAGGAAAATTAGATTATGACAAAAATATTTTTGAAGAAATAATTCAAAGTGATTTTGCATGTCAAAATAATTGGGAAGGGTTTAAATACAATGCAAAAAATCAAAAATTTATTGCGTTTCGAAAAGTTGGATTGAATACTGAAAACAATGTTCTTAAATTCACATTAAAAGTTAAGGAAGATGTAGAGGCTTCTAAAACTGAAGTAAAAATAAAAGAGTTTACTGTTTCAGAGGGGAAAAAGGATATTGATTTAAATGAACCAATAGTAAAAATAAATATTGTTAAAGAACAAACAACTATACCAAGCAAGCCAAGTAATCCTAATAAGGGAGATTCCATTGTGAATAATCCAAATCTTCCTGGAAATACATCTGGAAATACTGTAGATAAACCAACGGATCCAATAAATCCTGATGATTCGAATAAAGAAGATAACAATTCTAATGTAGAGAAACCAGACAATTCTAAACCAAATATATCTACAAAAGATGAAAATGAAAACCAAGAAAATTTAGCAAAAACCAAAAAAACAACTATTAAATATATTGGATTTTTATCATTTATTTTAGTGCAATTGGCAATAATAATGATTGTATATTTTAAACACAAATCTAAGAAAAACAATATGAATCTATTTTTATTATTTTTAGGAATTATTGTAACCGAATTTGTAGGAATTACAGGAAC
>CANPIH010000084.1 GCA_947574085.1 uncultured Mycoplasmatota bacterium
TTCATATACCAAAAACTTGTTATTTTTTATTGCATTTTCAATGCAATAGCATAACCAAATAATACATTCAATAGCACCTATTTTTAATATGTATTGATATTTTAAAGATAAAATTAGAATTTAAAATGACTTATTTTAGTTTATAATATATATAAAGAGATTAAAATTTTAATTAAATTAATTTATGATTAAATAATAGATGTTATTAGTACCATTAATTTTTGATATTATAAATAAAAAAATATTTTAAAATATAAGAATTTAAGCTCTTTTCAAAAAATACTGAAAATTAAGGCTTATGTATATAGAGCAACATTAGCCAATTCTAATAAAGTAATTAAACATGAAAAATTTCTTTTATTATCATATGGAATTTCTACCTGCGTTTTATAACCTAAACCATGTTCTGTTTCAGCCTAAGTATACTCTGAAATTTAACTAATTTGAATTTCAAATTGCAATATTCAAAATTCATATCATATTAAAGCTATCATAATTTATTTGAACTACATAATGTAGTGAACAATCCCTAAAATAATCTGGATTAATAGTCTTTCTTTTATCAATTATATTTTCTCTACCAATAATAAACCTTTTTCAATTAATTTAGAAATTTAATCACGGGAGTTTTACAGTTTAAAATCAAAATAATCCAAAAAGCTTTGATGAGAAGCTTATTTTTTTGTCAATATTTTTTGGTTTTTATATCGTATTTTATCGTATCTTATGTTATGATACTCTTAGGAGGTATTTTTATGCGTATCAATATCAACAAAACTAAAAATCATGAATTTGTTTATGTCATTAAAGATTTCTATAATAACGGTTCCCGTACTTCTAAAATTATTGAAAAACTTGGTAAGATCGATGAACTTTGTATTCAAAAAAATATGTCCCGTGACGAAGTCGTTGCTTGGGCCAAAAATTATGCCAAAGAACTTACCTTGAAAGAAAATCAAGAAAAATCTGATGTCATCATTCCTTTTTCTCCTGATAAAATCATTGATTTTAACTATAACAGAAAATTAAATTGTGGATATCTTTTTCTCCAGGATATCTATTATCAGCTGAAATTAGATAATATATGCAGAAATATTGAAAATAAGTATCGTTTTAAATATCATCTTGATTCTATTCTTTCTGATCTTGTTTATTCCCGCATTCTTTTTCCATCTTCTAAACGTTCTTCCTACCAAAAAGCTTTTTCTTTCCTGGAACATCCTAAATATGATCTTCATGACGTTTATAGAGCTTTGTCCGTTTTAGCTCAATCATCTGATTATATCCAGGCTGAACTTTACAGAAATACTCATCTTATCAAATCCAGAAACACATGTACCCTTTATTATGACTGTACGAACTACTATTTTGAGATTGAAGATGATGATGACTTCAGAAAATATGGAAAGAGCAAAGAAAACAGGCCTAATTCTATTATTGGAATGGGACTGATGATGGATGGTGATGGAATCCCCTTAGCTTTCGATCTGTATGAAGGCAACAAAAATGAACAAACAACACTCAAACCTCTTGAAGAAAGAATCATCAAAGACTTTGAACTGTCTAAATTTATATACTGCAGTGATGCTGGACTTGCTTCAAAAACAAATAAAAATTTCAATAGTATTCAGGACAGAGCCTACATCATTACCCAGTCTTTAAAAAAACTAAAAAAGGATGATAAGGAAGTTGCATTAAAACATACTGGCTTTCTTGAAATTGGAAGCAACAGCTCTAAAAGAATAAATCTTGATGATATTGATTTTTATGATCAGTCTAACAGGAATAAGCTGTTCTACAAAGAAATTCCATTAGAAAAACCAATTTCTGAAAGACTGATAATTACATACTCACCAAAATATGCCATTTATCAAAAAAGAATAAGAGAAAAGCAAATACAAAGAGCAAGAAATATGATTCAAAAAGATGGGAAACTCAAGAAAAATCGAAAGAACCCTAATGATCTTGCAAGGTTTATAGAAAAAGTAACAACAAATGAAAATGGAGAAATCATAGAAGAACATTATTCAATCGATATACACAAAATAAAAGAAGAAGAAAAATATGATGGATTCTATGCAATTACCACAAACCTGGAAGATGATGATATTCAATCAATACTGGAAATATCAGAAAGAAGATGGCAAATAGAAGAATGCTTTAGAATCATGAAAACAGATTTTAAAGCAAGACCAGTGTATTTAACATTAGAGGAACATATACAGGCTCACTTTTTAACATGCTTCATATCATTGATCATATATAGATTACTAGCAAAAAAATTAGAAAACAGATATACTGTAAACGAGATATTGAAGACACTACGAGATATGGAAGTCGTGGATACACAATATAATGGATATATTCCAGCATACAAAAGAACTGAAATTACAGATGAAATACATAAAGTATTTGGATATAGAACAGATTTTGAAATTATAAGCAAGAAAAAAATGAGAAATATCATAAAAAATACAAAACACAAATAAATTACGTATATTCGTCGCAAAACAAAAAAAGTGAAAAACGTCCAAAAATGGAATGTTTTTTCACTTTTTTCAATCTCAAACTGTAAAAGTCAGGATTATATTTTCTCTACCAATAATAAACCTTTTTCAATTAATTTAGAAATTTAATCACAAAAAAAGGAAAAGCACTCCAACAAGATGTAGTGCCTAAAAAATCCCCTAAATTATTCAGTTACTCTTTTTAATTAAGCAATCTATATTATTATATAATCTTCAACTAGCCTCTAAATTTCTTATAATAAAAATAATTTTTCCATACTCATTGACTATATCTTTATTATCCATATACTCCTATCCTAACTATAAATATATTATGCTATTAATAGAACATTAAAGATAATCAAGCCCAATAATATGTTTCTAATGCATATTTTTAACTCGCCAACAATCATTTGAGCGACTATTACCATTATTCATTACAATAATATTAATTTTACGCCTTTTTTGATAATCTTCTTCATCAATCATATCCTTAATTGCACTAATTCTTTTATGACCATCTTGACAATAATATTTACCATTTTCCATAATTACTTTAATTGGAAACGATAAACCAATTCGTTTAATTGATTCATACATGCTATTTGAATATTCTTTTTTTATAAAAATAATCTTATCTATATCAATTTGCTGTATTCTCATTAAATATTTTCCTCATTTATACTTATGTTTCGATAAACCAGATCCTCACGTTCAATAAATCCTAGCTTTTGCCAAAAGTTATTTCCACTTGTATTATCACTAAATACAACTAAAGCAACTTTATTTATTTCTTCAATTCTTAATGCCATTAAACATTCTTTAACTAATGCACTAGCAATTCCTCTTCGACGATATTCATTTTGAACTGCTAAATGATAAATATAACCTCTTCTTCCATCATTACCAGCCATAATCACTCCAGCAATCTTTTTATCAATAACAGCAACAAAATTAGTATTAGGATTACGTAATAAGAATCTTTTAATTCCTTCTTCACTATCATCAAGACTTCTAAGACCCATTCCAGAAGTATTTTTCCACAAATTATAGACAGACTGATAGTCACTAATTTTTAATAATCTCATTTCCATCATTAAATACCCAAAATCATAGACCCTTTATCTCAAGATATTTTAACACTTCTTCTTGATCACTAAAATGAATTTTACCAGCTTTAATAATTTGATAATCTTCATGTCCTTTACCTAATACCATTAAGATATCATTATTATTAAGTAAATCCATTCCTTTTACTATAGCATCATGACGATCTATAATAACTTCAAAGTTATCACTAGTTAAATTAGCTGTAATGTCATTTAAAATATCTTTTGGATCTTCATTTCGTGGATTATCACTTGTAAAAATGACATAGTCACTATGCTCAACAGCAATTCTACCCATAATTGGACGCTTTAACGGATCACGATTTCCTCCACAGCCAATAATTGTTATAATTCGTCCACTTTTAAATTCTTCAGCACTTATTAAAACATTTTTAACAGCATCTGGAGTATGAGCATAATCAACAAATATACTATTAGTATCATATTTAATCAATTCCATTCGTCCTGATGGAGTTTTTAAGTTATCGTTTAATAATAAAATATCATCAATTGCGAAACCTAATCTATGCACTAAAAGTAAAGCAGTTAAATAATTATAAATATTATAGCGCCCTACCATATTTAATAATGTTTCATAATTTTTATTTAAATAAGAAAAATTAAATGTCGTTCCTAAATGCGAAAAAAATACATCTCCAATCTTTAAATCACCATCTTTATCACTAATAACAATATTATTATTTTCTGGTAATATAAAATGCTGATAATGGGGATCATCTCCATTAATAATTGCAATTTTTTCATTCCTTGTTTTTTCAAATAATTTCCTTTTAGCATTAGCATAATTTTCTATTGTCTTATGATAATCTAAGTGATCTTGAGTTAGATTTGAAAAAGCTACCTCATCAAACTCTAAACCATAAATTCGTTCTTTATCTAAAGCATGTGAACTAACTTCCATCACAAAATATTCTACTCCATGCTCTTTAGCCTCTAATAACATGTTGTATAATACATCTACATCTGGGGTAGTATTCATCATTGGCTTTTTTACATCTCCATAGTAAAAACCAACTGTTCCCATATAAGCAACATTTTGTTTTAACATTTTTAAAATTTGATAAATCATCAAACAAGTCGTTGTTTTACCATTAGTACCTGTTATTCCAATCAATTTCATTTCTTTAATTAAAGGATAATAATTTTTATATAAATAATCTTTTAAATATTCCCTTGTACTTTCTACAATAATTGTTTCAACATCATAATCTCCATGTTCAACAATTACTCTACTAGCACCATTTTTAATTGCCTGTTCAATATAATCATGACCATCTCTAATAACATTTG
>CANPIH010000085.1 GCA_947574085.1 uncultured Mycoplasmatota bacterium
CAACATTAGAAGAATCAGCAAACTTTATAAAACACAAATTGGTTACTCCTGTAGGACCCATTGGCCCTGTTGGCCCTGCAGGTATTACAAAATCTAAAGTATATTCCATATTTGAGGGCATTGTTATCACACCTTTTAAAACATTGTATGAAATAAAAAAGAATTTATATCTTTTCTATCTATAAACTTGAATCTAAAAATAAAATTTTATAAATCTGATTTTCCTTTTTTCTATTGTATTTTATTACACTTCTTAAATTCTTTTTCAGTAGCTAGAATAAAATAAATTTATAAGTATTATCAACTAATAAAAAGAAATCTAACATATTATCTAGAAAATTAATCATTTGTTTTTCAATTTTTTTAATAAGTATTCCGCTATGCTAGCTAATTCCATTGTAATTATGTATGATAAATCTTTGTATATGGTTTATTTAATCCTAAAAGTGTTTAAAGACAATATTCTTTCCTGCAAGATATTCTATATTTAGTTTGACACACTTAACACCTTCGCAAAGAAAAAAATCCATAATATCAAGTATTATGAACTTTTCCTTATTTCACACAAAGGTGTGCGTAAAATTCAATATGGGGCGAAATGTGGGGATCGAACCCACGCATACCGGAGCCACAATCCGGCGTGTTAACCACTTCACCAATTCCGCCATAAGTAATATTAGAATAACAAAAATTTGAAAAAATTGCAAGAGTATATTATAATAACTTCAGGATGTGATATTATGTTGACCCAAAACATAATTATAACTTTTGCAAGACAATTAATGGATTTTATTAAAGATATTTCTAACTTTTTAAAATATTTATTTACAAATATTCATCATTTTTTAAATCAATTTATGGCTGATGAAGTGATTTTAATATTCGTAATTTTAATTACTGCATTTATTGCTATACAAGTGTTTAGAGCCGTTATAAATAAAAGATAAAGAATAGCGTTTGGCTATTCTTTTTCTACGTATTTATTTAATTTTTCTACACGATATTTTAGTTCGGGCATTTCACTGGTTGAAACAAAGCCACTACGAGCGTTTAAAACATCTGGTATTCGATTTACAATATCTGCACAAGTTAGTTCCACGGTACAAGGTTTATTAATAATCATTGTAGTATTTGGTTCTCCTTCAATCGTCCAAGCATTGACATCAAATTCCTCACTATTATAGACTTTACCTATACATTCCGCCTCAATCGTAATTCCTTCTTCTGTTGTTGCTGTAACAACTGCACTCATACCAGTTGCATCCCCTGCTTTTATAGTCATATCTAATGTATTAGAATAAATGTCTTCAAGATTTGTTTGAGGTACACATTTTTGATTCATAGAAATTAAATGTAAACCCAATTTATCAATTAACCATCCTGCTACATTCCACATATAACTTGGAGCAAACTCACGATTTTCAATTAATTTTTCTCTTTCTTCTTTGCTCATTCTATCATTACTAGCCACTTCTTTATCAAACTCTTCTAATGTTAAGCCCGCACCATGTGCACGAGCAAGAGCAATTCCATAATCTTCTACATTGTAGGAACTGCTTCCTTTAATTCTAGTAATCGTATGAGTAGAAGAAGCTAAATTACTAACTAAATTTCCCCAAAAAATATCTTGATATCCACACCCCGTAATCGTTATTCCACCAGCTTTTGCTAAACTATCCAATTCTTTAAATAGTGTTGGATTCGAATTACTTGCAAAGAACGCCTCTTCACAAGTTGTAATTACATTCACACGACATTTCGCACAAGTACGAAGGGTATCTCCTAAATCATTTAGTAAACTCATTGTAGTTACAATTGCAATATCTGGTTTTACTTCCTTTAGACGTTCTTCTAATGTAGAAATATTTTCAACAACTATATTTTTATTACTAGTTTCCATAATAGAACCAATATCGCTTCCTATAATCGTTTCATCAACATCAAAAGCAAGTACTACTTCTGCTCCTTTCTCAAAACTATAACGCATCGTGTATTTTGCCATCTTGCCACACCCAATTTGAGCGACTTTAATTTTTCTTTCCATTTTTATTTTCCTTCCTATTCTTTATTCTTTACGAAATGAGTGTAATACATAACTTCTTTATTTAAGCTTTGAGCAAATTCAATTTCTCTTTTTGTACTACTTCCTATATAATTATTAACATTGACTACCAAAATGGCGTCCGACAGTTTAATTTTTTCTTGATGCATTTTCTTAAGAATCTCAAATTGCTCTTCTGTAAAATCATCTTTATTTCCATTTATAGAAAATACAGGAGTAAAAACGCAATTTCCTTCCAATTCAAGTTGTAAAGCTATTTCCATCATTTCTCTTTGAAACTTCAAACTTCCACAAATAGTAATTTTCTTCACTAATCGGTATCCTCCAAATCCACATTTTCTTCTCGTATCAAATCTGCAAATATTTCTTTAAAACGAGCAATTTCTTTTACTTTAGCATCTTCATATATATTTCTTGCGTTACAAACAGCTTTATAAAAATGCTTAATTTTAACTTCACTTTCATTTTCAAAAAGTGCAAAACTAAATGCATTTTGTAAAATGGTTAAACAAATATCTGGATATCTTGCCGCCACTTCATAAACACGTTTGTATTCATCCGTCATTTCTACAATAAAAGCCATAATTTTTTCTTTAATAAAATCAGTATAGTTTAGCTGAACACCTATTTTCTTTTCCAATTTTGGATACGTTCCCATTAAAATTTTCACCGTTGTTGGTTTATCGCTTTCCAAAACATCCACTTTTTGAAAACGACGTAAGAAAGCACGGTCTCGTAAAATATATTGTTCATATTCTTCCGTTGTCGTAGCACCTACCATTTTAATAGCCCCACGATCAAGCCCAGATTTTAACATATTAGCAAAGTCTATACCACCATTTTGTGCCGTATTCTTATTTACCAAAACATGGGTTTCATCTATAAACAAAATCGTTTTATCACGCATTTCTAGTTCTTTTACCAATAAATCAATTCGGTTTTCTACTTGTCCTTCACTTACGCTAGAACCTAGTAAACTCGTAATGTTGATTTTTATCAGTTCCCAACCCTTTAATGCATCAGGTACCATTCTTTTTTGAATACGATACGCAATACCTTCGACAATAGCTGTCTTACCAATACCAGGCTTTCCTACCAAAAGGGCACTTTTTTCGGGAGTTAATAAAATAAGCATACATTGTTTAATTTCATCTTCTCTTGCTATAGCGGGATCAGTGATAAACTCTTTTTTGGTAAAATTATCTCCATAACGTTCAATCATACTTACTTTTTTTTCATTCATATAGTATTCACCATAATTATTGTATCACAAGAAAAAAAGAAGATACAAAAATTCTTCTCTTTTTTTTCTTTCTTTACATATTATGATGACGGTAATAAGGCTCACAATAATGGGGTCTTGTATATCCCTTCATTGATAAATCATCACAAATTTCTTCTAAATCTTCTGGATATTCTTCTTTTTGTTGTTCTATAGCATTTTCTTTTAATTGATTCAAAACCTTGCTACTTACATGAATTTTTACATTTACATTATCAAAAGAAGTTGCAACAATTGTCTTGTTTTTCAAATTATCAATAAAATGGTCAAAAAATTCTTTTGTATATTTAAATTGTACAACGTTGTAGCCAGTATATAAAATTGAATAATTTCCTTCTTTAGCAATATAAGGATTTGCATTTATTTTCATATGTTTGTCATTGTAAGTATAAACGATTTTAATTTCATCTCCTAAGGAATCATCCACTACTATGTTTCTATCATTATAAAGGTTTGCTGTAATAAGTAAATTTTTCTGCATTGTAAATTTATATTCTTCTGTATGTAGGTTTTCTTGTTCTTCTGTATAAATGATATTTGTACTTGCAAATTCTATAGCACAAATTCCTGTACCAACACCTAATAAAACAAAACTAACTAAAAAGGTTATCAGCATTATTCCTAATCTATTTTTATGATTAAAGATAAAATTGAATAAAAAGACAAAAGCTAAAATTCCTAAAACAAATAAAGCAATTGTTATAAAAGTAATTCCAAAATAGAAGACACCTTTTATTAAAAAATAAATCAATACTCCCGTAACAATAGCCATTCCTACTAAATAACAAGAAACTCCAAATAAAATCATTAATAATATAAACTTAACAAATACTACACAAATGTTGGTTAAAGCCTCTATTATTCCAAAACCACAATGTTCTTGTCTATTTTTTTCTATCGTATTTCTTGGCTTTTCTTCGTTAAGATTCTTCTTCTCTTTTTTTGGCTTCTCCATAGAAGATTCATTTTCTTTTTTTGAAAACAATACGCTTTTAAACTCTTCATTTAAATAACGACTTTCAAATATTTTAATAAATAATAAAACAGCAAATATTAAATAAGCAAATTCCAGTATAAAATTCCATACACCATTTACAACACGAAAAGGCATAGTACCAAAACTAGAAAAAATACCTCTTCCCATATTTTCAATAATTTCAAAAGGAATTTTACAAATTGCAATTATTATAAATATAAAAACCAATTCTAAAATAAAGTGAACAATTTCATTAAAGCTCTTGTTAGCAAAAACAGAAATAATTCGATCAAATACTTGCATAAAACTATCCACTAAATTATTTAATGTATCTTTATTTTTTTCTTCTGGTTTAATTTTATAAGCACTTAATAGATCTTTTGCAAGTTCATTTACGTTTCCCATGGATTTAACGGCTTCTTCTTCCGTAGATCCTTTAGAAATTTTTTCTTCAATATAGCCTTCGTATTCGGTTAGAATATCTTCAATTTCACTCTCTTCTAATATTGACAATTTCTTTCGTAACGACTCTAAAAATTTTTCTTTACTCATTTTTTCCACTTCCTTTTATAAAATTATTTACACTACTTGCAAA
>CANPIH010000086.1 GCA_947574085.1 uncultured Mycoplasmatota bacterium
GTTTGAAATGTTAGGCTATGCAGGAGTCGATGGTTACGTAACTTTTGGTAGTAAATTGAGTAGTTCTGATTTGGACGCTATTCAAAAAATAACTTTAGCCAAAACTGGAACGGCCATGAATTGGAAAGAGTATCGTATGAGTCGATACGCAGAAATTGAAAGTAAAAAGGACAACAAGTACGTTAATATTGATTTAATGATTGAACAATTTGTAGAAGCTTTAAGAAGTGATGCTAAAAATGGTAACCGAAATATTACTGGTGGTACAAATCTTCGTAAAATCTATTATCATTATTTAAAAAGGGTAACCAATGACTTTATTGAAGATCCACTAGGAACCAATTTGGAAATGACACACATAAAAACAGCGGAAGAATTGGTTGAAAAAATCAACGCAAAACCATACGGTTATTATGTACTTGATAATGATATCGACTTTAGTGGAATGACTAAAAATGTAAGTCAAACATTTATGGGTAAACTAGATGGAAATGGTCATAAAATTATTGGAAATAAATTCCCAATTTTCCAAAAAATTCGTTTTGGATACGTGAAAGATTTAATTTTGGAAAGAACCGATATACCAATGACTATGGCGAATGTCGGAGCGTTATCTACAAGAACGGAATACAGCGTTATAGAAAATGTAAAAGCAAAAGAAATCCAATTAAACTTTGGCGGAAGAAATGATTTAAGTCTCGTTTGTGGGGCGGTTGGAACCACTTTAAGTAGTGGACTCGAAGTAGACACTCTAAAAAATAAAATAAACAGCATAGAAGATTTTGAAAAAATCAATGAAAATCCAGGTGGCATTTACGTTTTAGAAACAAATTTGGATTTCACAGGATACACGAAAACTGGTTCTGTAATCACAACAACTTTTACTGGAAAATTAAACGGAAATGGTCATACGTTGTCCAATCTGACTAATTCATCCCTATTTGATTCAGTAACAGGAACTATAGAGAATTTAAATATTCAAAACTTTAGCAATATAGCTTCTGCTACTACAGATGATGTAACGGCATTTACCAAATTAACCAATGGAGCAACGCTCAAAAACTTGAAGTTTGATAATATTACTCTTGAAGGAAGACATCGTGTGGCTGTTGTATCATCCTTTGACAATGCCAATTCAATTTTTGAAAATATTTCTGTTAAAAATGCAAAAGTTAAAGGTAGTGGTGTTTATATTTCAACTTTTATAGGCCGAAAATATGGTGGTACAATTAAAAACGTATTTGTAGAAGGAAGTATGGAAATTACAACAACCGAAAACGGCGGAATTGTCGGAGCTTTCCAAAAAGGTGGAACCATAGAAAACGTTGTATCAAAAGTAAATATTCATAAAACTTCAAATACGTACAACAATATTGCCGAAAGCGAGCGTAACGGTGGAATTGTTGGAAATATTTACGACAAGCCAATTATTAAAAATTCAATTGCTTTAGGAGATATGGAAGGTTTTATGAGTGGAGATATGGAAAAAATACCATATAAAGTAACCGGAGCAACGTCTACAAATATTTTAAATTCGATGGATAACGTATACGAATATGCTGGATCTAAAGGATTTAGTAGCGTTACTGAAGAGACATCTGCTAAACTTAAAATTGCCACTGAAGCTCAAATTCAAACAAAATCTTTCTATCAAGAAACTTTACATTTTGATGAAACTATATGGAACTTAGATACTTTATCATCAAAAGGATATCCCGATCTTAAATAAAAAAATTATTTCCTAAGAGGGATGACTTTAATGGAAAAAACAAAAGTCGAATAGGATAATAGAAATCCACCATAGATTCAAAAAGGAGTCTGTAGTGGATTTTATTTGTAAATCAAACAAAAAACACAAATACAAAAAATTTAAAACTTTATAATTTCACGCTTTTCTGCTATCTTATCCATCTTGCTTGAAAAATTAGAAAATAATAGAAAACTAGAATTACAAATTGAATATCAAGTGTCATAAATATATTGTCATATGATTTTCTCACTGCATAGATATAGAACATTTAAAAATAAATCATATCGTTTATTTTGAGTTTTCGTCTTACTCAGTTTGTTGTGCCAAAAAGATCTATGAACTATTAAAAATATTTCTTTTCTATAGAGATGTGGTGTACGAAACTTGATTTTTTTGTAAATATAGAAAGAACAAATTAATTTATATTTTTTAAATAATGTAAAGACTGACTTGTCAAAAAATAAGAACAATCTTTTCATTTTTTTAAAATTCGATTATAATTACATTAGAAAAATTAAAAGAAAAGAGTAATTTATGGAAGAAAACAACATTCAAGGACTTACAGAGACAGAAGCTAAACAAAATCATTTAAAAGGATTAGGAAATATTCCAGTAGAAGCTCCTTCAAAAACAAAAAAAGAAATTGTGAAAGAAAATATTTTCACCTATTTTAACCTAGTTTTTTTTATCATTGCTATTTTGTTAATCATGGTAGGGTCTTTTCGAGATTTAACTTTTTTACCTATAATAATTGCGAATACTTGTATTGGAATTGTACAAGAAATTCGTTCTAAAAAAGTAATAGATGAACTTACCATGTTAAATTCACCCACCGCAATAGTCGTTCGTAATGGAAAACAAAAAGAAATTTCTATTCATGATTTGGTATTAAATGATATTATTTATTTAAAAAGTGGAAATCAAATTTGTGCAGACGCTACGCTTATTAGTGGCCAAGTTTGTGTTAACGAATCTTTACTTACTGGAGAAGAAGACGAAATTATGAAAAAACAAAATGATGATCTTTTATCAGGAAGTTTTGTTATTTCGGGAAGTTGTTATGCCAAACTTACGAAAGTCGGTAAAAATTCTTATATTTCAAAATTGACATTACAAGCAAAAGCTATAAAAAAAGAAGAATCATCAGAAATTATTCGTTCTTTAAACAAAATTGTAAAGCTAGCAGGATTTGTAATAATTCCAATTGGATTCTCTTTATTTATTGAACAGTTTCTTTTTGCTCATGCAACTTTGAAGGTGAGTATTCAAGCTATGGTAGCTTCAGTAATTGGAATGATACCAGAAGGTCTTTTTTTACTAGCAAGTGTTACTCTTGCAATTAGTTCGATGCGACTTGCCAAACAAAAAGTATTACTGCATAATATGAAATCGATTGAAACTCTAGCAAGAGTAGATGTTTTGTGTGTTGATAAAACCGGAACCATAACCGATGGAACAATGAACGTTGAAAAAATAGAAATTTTGGAAAATACTAAAATGTCTATAAAAGAATTGAAAGATTTAATTGGCAATTTTGTAGAAGTACAAGAAGAGGATAATGTGACAGTGAAAACATTAAAAGAGTATTTTCGTTCCAGTTCGCCAAAAGAAGCCGTAGCCATTTATGGATTTTCATCTGAATTTAAATACAGCGGGGTTCAATTTTTAGATGCATCATATATTTTAGGGGCTCCAGAATTTGTTTTACCTAAATCTTTTTTTAAATATCAAAAGCAACTTGAAAAGTTTACAAAAGAAGGAATGCGTGTTTTGGTATTTGGAAAGTACAATGAAAAAGTAGATGGAAAAAAACTTATAGAAGACATTGTTCCTTATGCATTTATTGCTTTATCCAATCCAATTCGTAAAAACGCCAAAGAAACGTTTGCGTATTTTAAAGAACAAAATGTAAAAATTAAAGTTATTTCAGGGGACAACCCATTAACGGTTTGCCATATTGCAAAAGAAGCGGGTATTGAAGGTGCAGACCGCTATGTGGATGCATCTACCTTAAAAAGTGAAACTGAACTTGAAAATGCCATCTTAAATTACACTGTTTTTGGAAGAGTTACGCCAGAACAAAAGCGAAAATTTGTAAAAATTTTACAAAGTCATGGACATACGGTTGCTATGACAGGAGATGGTGTTAATGATTGTTTAGCACTTAAAGATGCGGATTGTTCGATTGCGATGGCTAGCGGAAGTGATGCTGCGGTCCAAATTGCACAGTTGGTTTTATTAGAATCAGACTTTTCCAAAATGCCTGAAGTTGTTTTAGAAGGAAGACAAGTAGTAAATAATTTACAGAGATCTGGAAGTTTATTCTTAGTTAAAAATATATTTTCTTTTTTAATATCTGTATTGGCTATTTTTTTTAGCGTACGTTATCCATTAGAACCAGCACAAATATCTTTAATAAGTATGTTTACGATTGGAATTCCAGCCTTCTTTTTATCTCAAGTACCTAATAAAGAAATTATAGAAGGACATTTTTTAAAAAATATTTTGTTTAAAGCCTTTCCAGGAGGGTTGGTTGGTACAATTATCGTGGCAGCTATGGTGGTATTTGGTACTATTTTTAAAGCTAGTAGTAGTGATATTTCTTCGGCATCTACAATATTACTAGCCATTATCGGCTTAATGGTTCTTTTAAATATAAGTAAACCAATGGATAAATATAAATGGGCAATTTGGGCGTTTTGTGCTTTCGGATTAATAACATCGATTATGTTTTTTAAAGATTTATTTGGCATTACTGATAGTATGTCCTTGCAAGGAACATTGCTTTGTATCAATTTTATTCTTATCTCTGAAGTAGTGCTTCGTTATCTTACTCGTTTTTTTGAAATCGTAAAATCATTAGTGGAACAGTGTAAAAGCCGTTTTTTTAACAAATAAAAAATGCTAAATGTTATTAGCATTTTGTTTTTGTTCTTTTAATTCAAGTTCGTATAAATTTTGATAGATTTTATTTTTTTTCAAAAGTTCTGTGTGACTTCCGCTGGCGACAATTTTTCCATCATCTACAAGCAAGATTCGATCGCTATTCACAACAGTAGACAAACGATGGGCAATAATCAAAATAGTGTATTCTCCTTGCATATTCTGAATTGATTTTTGAATTTCCGCTTGCGTTTCGTTATCAAGTGCGCTGGTTG
>CANPIH010000087.1 GCA_947574085.1 uncultured Mycoplasmatota bacterium
ATGCACTATGGATTTTTCGTTGGGGTACACCCCAAACCCCTATCGCATATTTATATAATAACTATGCTCAATAATAACTATACTTCAGTATAGTTATTACAGGGGCTATCTCGCCCCTACGAAAAGGCTTACACCTTTTCTACCCTAGAGCTACCGCACTACATTGCTAATATAAAATTAGCAATTCCGTTTGGTTTAAAAGCTATCCTCTGGAGATGGGTTTATTACGATTCACTCTGGTATTGCATTTATATTTTTTATATGCTAAAATAGGTACTAATATAAAAATAATTAGTATGCTTTTTAGTATGTACTAATATATACTAAAGCAAGAAAGGACAAGCAACAATGAATGAAACTACATACACCAGTTTTGATTTAATGAAAATTTTTGGAATAAAAAAAGGATCTTGGTATAATGTAAAAAACAAATTTAATTTAGATCAGTTTTCAGAACAAATTTATGAGGGAAAACAAATAAAATTTGTATATAATCAACAAGCTTACAATATATTAAAACAAAACTATCAAAAAAAAATAGTAGAAGAAGTAAGAGAAAACCCTAAAATGTTTTCATTGATTCAAGAAAATGAAACATTAAAAGCAACATTAAATGAATATAAACAAATATCTTCAAAATTTGAAACAATGTACAATGAAGAAAAAGCAGAAAAAGAAAATCTAATAAATGAAAAAGCTACATTACAAGCAACAAATAGTAATTATATTGAACAAAATCATAAACTGGAAGAAGATAAATATAAATTACAACAAGAACTAGAAAGAATAAAAAACAGAGGTTTTTTTGCTAGATTATTAAACAAATAAAGTATAAAATTTTAGGATTTGACATATAATAAAAATGGTGTTATAATACTATTAGCTTAATTGTTGAGTGTATCCTGACAATGAAGCTCCAGATATGTGGGGAGAAACGCATATCTCTTTTTTTTTGAAAAAAAATAAAAAACAGAGTAGGGAGAACTACTCTGAACTAAACTTAATTAGTTTTTACTCTCGTTGCTTTGGTATTTTTTTAATTCTTCTTTCAATCTCTCGATTTCTTGAAGTAATATAAATACCAATGTGTATCCTGTCACAACGAAACACCCCCTTTCTTAAAGGGCTTTGTCCTAATGGACTATATAACTATACTACAAATTATTTATTTTTTCAACAATAATATTATTGCTATCTTTATAATACTTTTTTATACAATTATTACACAGATAAACATTATTCACAGAAGTAATTTCTTGTAATCTACCACACGAAAAACATCTTTTTAAGGGTTTTATTAAAAAATTACCATTAATATCAAGAGATATTTCCATTAAATCTTTTTCCAAAATATTAAAATAATCCCTTTGTTCAACTGGTAAAGTTACACGACCTAATTCATCTACTTTTCTTATTATTCCTAAAGGTCTATATATAGATAATTTATATCTTAAACTTTCTATATCCTTATCCCTTTTGCAAAAAACTTCTTCTAATACATCTATTGAAATATTTAAACTTTTACTTAATTTTATAATATCTACAATAGACATACGAGAAAAATCATAATCATTTGTTATCTTATCATTTTTTAATAAAAATCTAATATAATCATTATCAATATTAAAAAAACCTTTTAGAAAATTCATCTTTAAATTTATTGTACTCTTATCCATTATTCCTCCTTTGTTTGGCAACATTTTTTTATACAAAATTTGGCAATATTATATAATACATTTTTTGGTTATCATTATAGTATAAAAAACAAGACAAAAAAAGAGGTGTTTTATTATGGATAAATTTGAAATAAAAAAACCAAAAAATGCAAATAGAAGAATTGTAATAAGAACTACTGATGAAATGGCTGAAGAAATCTTCACAGTAGCACAAGAAATGAATGTAAGTGTAAATACCTTTATTACAAATTGCATACAATTCGCATTAGATCATAAATAAAATATGATCTTTTTTTATAATGTTGTCATTTTTTGTACACAATTATTATAACCTAAAAAATGGAAAATAGCAACACCGTGCAACTATTTTGTAGCTATTATTTTTGTTATTCTTCTTTTGAGGAGGAAAAAATATGTTTAAAGTAGATAAAATCTATAAAACAAGCAGAAATGATATAGCAATGAATATAAGATTTCCAGAAGAGATATACAATAAATATAAAGAAATATCTAAAGAAACGGGTTATTCTTTTAATGGTTTAGTTATAAATGCTATGAACTATGCTTTAGAAAATATGGAAGAAAAGAAATAGTACAATACCAGAGTGAATCGTAATAAACCCATACCCTAAAGAAATGACCCTATATAAGAATATAGAGAAACTGTTTTTTTTAGGTGTTTTTTTTAGCCTTTTTTATAAGAGTAAGTAAGGTTACATCAATTTTATGTATGTTGTAATTTTTTACAACATTTGTTGTAATTTTTTACAACATACATTTTGCTGATTTTACTTGATATATAAATAAAAACTCCCATTTTTTATATGAGAGTTTTTTTAAGCTATTTTTCGTTAGTTAAAATCTTAATAAATTCAATTATATCATTGGTATTTATAACATTATCATTTATTAGCTTATAAATTTTTTGCAGATTATCTTTATTCTTACTATTTTTTATTTCTTCTTTTACTCTTTTCAGTTCCTCTTGATCTGATTTATAATTAGCAAAAGATAATCTTAACTTCATATATGTATCAGAATCAGCAGAACAACAAAATCTAGGATTTATTAAAAATTGATTTTTGGTTTCTGTTTCAATAATAAAACCTTGCTTAATAAGATTATTTTTGTATCTAAAAAAATTACTTCTATCCATTTGTAGTTTTTTTAGAATGTCTTTTATTCCAAGATTTATAATATTAGTTCTTTGATTTCTATTATTTACACAATAATTTAAAACCTTAAAATCCTTACTAGAAAGATTTTCAATTTTATTAAATTCATCATTGTAAATTGAAAAAAAACCTTTTTCCCTTCCTGTTTTCTTTGTTTCTTTAAAATTCAATGTTCCTTCAGATATTATTTCTCCAGAACTATTTATCATTGTTACATTTTCACTTTTGTAGCTTGTATCATTCTTTCGCATTTTAAACCTCCTTTTGTATAGGAGATACAAAAAATACTACCCTCTGCAAGGTAGTATTTTAAAAATTTCTTTTCAAAATGGTTGACACATCTTTTGCATTATATTATAATAATACTAGCGAAAGGCGATTTGATAGGTAATGCCTTTCAGATATGCCGAAGCTACCGCTAATAGCTGAGGCTTTATTTTTTTATCTCTTTTTTATGATGTGATTATATAATTATAAAAAATAAATGTCAATAAAATTTGACCTTTTTTTATTTTTAATGATAAATTTTACAAAGATTATAAAAAAATTGCTTAAAATCGATTCTAATAGCATATAAAGGTATTTACAAAGTAGTTTTAATCTTATATAATATAAACACCAAAGAGAGGATAAGGAGCAACGCTGGGGAGCGACTCTGAACGGCTCAATGGTCGACGGTATTGTTTAACAATACAAAAAAAGGGTAGAAATAATCTACTCTTTTTATATTTCTGTTTCATAATCATTTCTTTGCTTTTGTTCTTTGATATGGTTAGAATCTTCTATATACAAGTTGTTATTTCTTTTATCTTGATAAATTTCTATTTTGTTTTTTGGCTCTATATAAAGTAAATCTTGTATATTAACAAGTTTTTCAATTCTTTTTATCATGTCTTTTAATTTGTTTTTTATAAAATCAATTACTTTTGGTTTACTTCTAGTATTAACTTGTGGCTCATAATCGTTTAAGATTTGATTTTGCACAGGCTCAAAAATATATTCTTCTTTCTTCAGCATACTTAAATCGTTATTTAAAACATTATGTGCTTTTACTTCGTTTTTAACTCTAGTCTTATATAATGACTGCATTTCTTCTACAAAACTATAAACTTTGTTTTCGTTTTCTTCATAATTTCTAACCGAAAAATTTTTTATATTATAACCAGTTTTCAATTCTTTTAAAGATGTTCCTTTTTCTGCATTTATAACAAAATCACTAGCATTGCAAACATTTTTAACTATTGATTTTAAATGATTATTCTGTTTTATATAACTTTCTTTAGGGTTGTTTTTTCCTATATGTTTTTCAGAAAGTTCCTTATTTCTTTTTTCAGATTCCAAAGACCACTCAATTTTTAAGAGATCTTTTAGGAAAATTTCTTTACACTCATATACAAACTTTTGAGATTTAAAATATTCGTTTTTTTCAGTAAAGTTCCTAACTTCTCTTTTTTGCAATATTGTTCCTTTCTTTACTATTTTAACTGCATCAGCTTTTTTGCATTTGTTCCCTTTTTCATCATAATAATAAGTTCTAGCTGCTCTCTTTTCTTCTCTTATTTCTGGCTCATTTAACTTTTGCCTTTCACTAAAAATTAAATGACAATGTCTGTTTACTACTCCCTTTTTATTGTTTTGATGTATTGCACAAGTACACTCTACTTGATATTTTTCTTTGAAAATATCACATATTTCTTTTGCTGTAACATTAGAGTCTTGTGGTATTCCTATTATTAGTTCTCTACTTTCACAACATTTTCCTCCAGCATTTACTTCTTTGTGCCTTTGTTGGTTTTCTTTTGCCAACATTCTCCAGAAGTTACTATCAGTTGTATTGTAATAATCAACAATATTCTCTTGTTTCTTTTCATTAGTTATATATTTTATTCTTCCTTTTACATTGGTCAATTTTCTACTGCTCAAATACCCACTCATACAACTCACTTCCTTTACAAATTTTTACTTAAAATATTTTACCATACTTTGCTACTTTTGTAAAGTAGCGAAAAATCACCCATAGAACATTTGC
>CANPIH010000088.1 GCA_947574085.1 uncultured Mycoplasmatota bacterium
GTATTAGATGCTTGTAGTGCACCTGGTGGAAAAACGACTCACTTAGCAGAACTTATGAAAAATAAAGGAAAAATTGAAGCATGGGATCTTCATGTAAATCGTATAAAATTAGTAGAACAAAATGCGAAAAGATTAGGAATTTCAATCATCACCACAAAACAAAAAGATGCTTTACAATATGAAGAAAAGTATAAAGAAAAATTTGATAAGATTTTGTTAGATGTGCCTTGTATGGGACTAGGAGTTATAAAACGAAAGCCAGATATTAAATGGAAGAAAACAAAAGAAGACATAGCAGATCTCGTAAGAGTGCAAAAAGAAATCTTGCAAATATGTAGTCAGTATTTAAAACCAGGTGGAGAAATTGTATATTCTACCTGTAGCATTTTAAAAGAAGAAAATGAAAAGGTTATAGAAGAATTCATTCATGGGAAGGATTTTGATATCATAGAACAAAAAAACATTCTGCCAGAACAAAACACAGATGGATTTTTTATGTGCAAATTAAGAAAAATGCTACAAACGAATTCACATTTGGAAGAAAAATAAATGTGAATTGTAAATTTGAAAATACAAATAAGTTAATTTATATTACAGATATATTACATTTACATGACAATTCGTAAAATGCTATTGACTTTTGGGTAAAAACATATAAAATAACAATATGGTAAATGTTTCGACAATAAGAATTGTAAATTCAATCACAAAAAAAGAAAAAAATGTAAAATTTGGATTTAAATTAACGTATTAAATATAAAAAACGGTAAATGATAAAATTATAAAAAAATAACAAAGGAGAAAGAAATGTCAACTTGTTTAGGTTTATATGTTGAAAATAATGTAATTAAATATGCTAAAGTATCCAAAGATAATGACAATATAAAAATTGACTCCTTTGGTATTAAATTTTATGACAAACTAAATGACGCTATCAAACAGGTCATTGAAGAAACCTATAGTTATAAAACACCAATTAGTATTAACTTATCAAATGAAGAATATAACTATTTCTATTTATTTAGTTTGTTAAATAAAAAGGACATGCAAAATGTTGTTAACACAGAATTTGAATCTATTTGTTACGATAAGGGTGTTAATAAAGATGCCTTTGAAACTCGTTATGTATTAGTAAATGATTTAGAAGATAAAGAAAAAGTAAAAGCAATCCATGTATCAGCCAACAAAGCAGATATTGCCAAAAAAGAACAACAATTAGAAGGATATCGAATCGTTTCAGAGTCACCAATGGGCACATCAATTGCCAATTTAATTGATGATAAAGCAAGCGAAAATGTTTTAATTGTTAACATAGAAGAAAAAACAACAATTACGACGATTGTGGATAAAAAGATACTAAATATTCAAACCTTAGAGGAAGGTGCAACACAAATCTTATCTAATATTAGTATGAAAGAGAATTCCTACTCAAAAGCATATGAAATTTGTAAAAATTCGACTATTTATACCCAAGAAGGAAGAGACTTGCAATATGAAGAAAATGAACACTTGGATGATATTATGCCAACATTATATAATATCGTAACTGCTGTTCGTAAAGTAGTAGACCAAAGTTTGAGTAAAATTGATAAGATTTATCTTACTGGTACAGCATCGGTGATTAATAATATTGATATTTATTTCCAAGAATATTTAAAAGACATTAAATGTGAAATTTTAAAACCGTATTTTATTAATAATATTCAAACGAAGATTAATATAAAAGATTATATCGAAGTCAATTCAGCCATTGCTCTTGCTTTAGATGGAGTAGGGCTAGGACTAAAAGGATTAAACTTTAAAAAAGAAACCTTTATGGACAAATTACCAGAATGGCTAACAATGGAAGTTGGTGGAAAAAGCGGAAAAACATCAAAATTAGCAAGCAAATTAAATCTTCGATTGGATATGAATTTTAAAGAAAAATTAACAGGGGGAGAAATTGGACTTATTCGAATGGCAGTAGGAATACTCATGTTAATATTAATTTATAGTGGTATTAGTATATTTTTAAATAAAGAAATACAAAATAAGAACGAGGAAATTCTAAAAGCCACCGGAGAAATTAACACACAGATTGCAAAAATTAATAATGATACCACCCAATTACGAAATAATACAAGTAAATATAAAGGTATGACACAAAGATTAGAAGATTTAACATCAAAAACACAAGAAAAGAATCGAAGAAAAAATGCCATCCCAACCCTTTTAAATCAAATTATGTATGTGATACCAAAAGGAGTACAAATTACTTCTATTCAAAATACGTCAGGAGATACGATTGTTATTAATGCACAATCCTATAATTATGAACAATTAGGATATTTTAAATCCAAAATAAAAGAAGACGATATTTTACTAAATGTTGTATCAGATAGTGGGCAAAGAGAAGGACAAACAGGTTTAATCAAAACAGTAATAGAAGGAAGTTTGCCAATTGGGTAAAGGAGACTAAAAGTATGAGAAAAATTTTAATAATCTTATTAATCGTTTTACTATTGGTGTTAGGTTATTTTACGATTTTTAACGGGTTAAATATATTCGGTATGGAAATATTATCTGTTTTTGCCATTAAAGATAAGAGTGAACAATTAGATGGAGAACTTCAAAAAATAAGTACTTTAACCAGTGTTGATAGAACAAAAGCGATGAGTGACTTAAATGATAGTGCAAAGCAATTAGTAATTGCAAAAGATGAATATAATGATAAAATTTTATATAGTTCTAAAGAAGAAATTGAAATTGCAACACAAGGAATTCAATATGAAATGGAATACTTATGGACCAAAATAGGAAATCATGCAACCAAAAATGGTATTATATTAAAATTTGTCGTAAGTCAAAGTGCATCTGGTGCACAAAACCAATATGATTTATCTTTTGTAGCGACAGGAAGATATGTTTCTATTTCAGAGTTTATTGCGGCTTTAGAAAATGACTCTTCCCTAAATTTCAAAATTGAAAATGCAAAAGTATCCCCATTTGAAGGAAGTACTGAAAATTTGCAAGTAAGCTTTGAGGTAAAAGAAATTTCAATTCGTATTGATAAAGTTACAAAAACACCAACCAACAATAATTTAGAAACAGATAGGCAAAATAATACAGTAACACAAGACAACGCCCCTATTGATGAAGAAGGAGGAAATTCATAATGAAAGCATTTAAAGAAATTGTTATTATTCTATTATTGATATTAGCAATATTGTTAGTATTAGGAGTGTTTTTATATGACTATATCCCAATGAATAAAGTAGTGCCTAAAATAGAACAATATGAAGCACCTAATAATGTAAAACAAGAGTTACAAGAAAGTATAGAAGATGAACAAAATACAATGCAACCAATTGTATATGAAATCAATAATAGTGATTTAAATTTATATGAAAGAGCAAAAGATTATGATAAAGGAAAGGTAAATCCATTTGGAAATACAACAGTAGAAGCAGGGGATAATACAACAGTATCCAGTGGAAACCAAGGAGGAACGACAACTACACAAACACCAACGAATGATGACACAAGTAGTAACCCAAATTCTAGTACAAATAAGAAGCCTACTGGAATTAAATAACATTCGGTTATATTTATTCTATAAATATATACAAATAAAAAAATATAATAAGGAGGAATTTTTTATGTTAAAAGGACAAAAGGGTATTACATTAGTTGCGTTAGTAATTACAATTATCGTATTATTAATCTTAGCAGGTATTACAATCAGTATGACAATAGGACAAAGAGGTATTTTAAATAGAGCTAAAGAAGCTGGACAAAACTATCAAAATGCCGCTAAACAAGAAGAAAAAGATTTACTTGATATCAACGATGAAATGGAAAACATTGTTAATAGCTTAAGATAAGATTAAGTTGAAATCATTCTAAATGGCATATGCATAAAAATGTATATGCCATTTAGTTTAAAGACAAAACAAAGGAGAAACGTATGATAGAGGCTTTTTTAATAGGTATCTTATTCATGGTTGGAATTTATTTTGGTAGTTTTTTTACTCTTGCTACTTATCGTTTGCCAAAAAAAGAAAATATTACCCATAAACATTCGTATTGTCCTAATTGCAATCATAAATTAGGAATATTCGATTTGATTCCAGTGTTTAGTTTTTTAAGTTTAGGGGGGAAATGTCGTTACTGTAAACATCCTATTGGAATTCGCTATTTTTTATTTGAGATATTAACAGGTATTGTTTTTGTATTATTCGGATTATCATTAAAAATACAGATATATTCTTTGTCAGTTGA
The DNA here is from genome assembly GCA_947574085.1 of uncultured Mycoplasmatota bacterium. Classification (GTDB taxonomy): domain Bacteria; phylum Bacillota_I; class Bacilli_A; order RF39; family UBA660; genus MGBC108787. The sequence goes on from CANPIH010000088.1 coordinate 4,261, forward strand.
AAACATGATATATGTTTCACTAGGAATTTTATATATTACGAGTTTGTTTCTATTAGCTGGAATTGATAAAGAACAACACAAAATTGAAAAATCAGTATTATACTATCAAGTTTTTGTATCAATACTATATATCATATATTCATGTACATTCCAAAACGGAAATGTATATCAATATGGGATATATTTATGTATCATGTCTATTTTAATTTTATATGAAACGGTTAGTTTTAGGAAAAATTTAAAAGAAAATAACATTTTTTTGATATTCATATTCATACTAAATATGGTAATTGTAACAAAAGAATACATAGCAATTATGACACTGTTATGTACCATACTAAGTATTGGTTTTGAAAACATAATAGCATATATGAAAAGACCAAAATCACAAAAAATGATTGAAAAAAAGAGAAAAACACCAATTATTTTCTATTTGAGTGTAGCCAATATAATTATGGTAATTGGCAATCATTTTTTAATAAACTATATGATGAAGTAAAGGGTGAG
>CANPIH010000089.1 GCA_947574085.1 uncultured Mycoplasmatota bacterium
TGCCTTATCCTGAAATTCAGGCTTTATTGACAGATATTGGAACTGAGGAATTAGCGCCATGATGTTATACACTAAAAAGACTTCGAGAAATTAGAAGTCTTTTAATTTGATATATATTTCAGGTTTGTTTGTATCCCATCTGGTACGGTTAGTAGAATCTCTTGTATATTCGATACGCTCTATTATGGTTTTTAACAGGATGTTTTTTTCTTTTGCTGTTATTGTATCATCCTCCAATGAATTGATTATATCTGTAAATAACATTATTTTTTCTTCGTAATCAATCCTGCTATCTACATTATTTTTTAAATATTCTATTTGTTTTTCAAGCTGTTCGCGTTCTTCAGCTAGCTTAGCGTTTCTTTTTAAAAATATATCTTTAGTATATATTTTATCCTCTAACAGATCGTATAGTTTTTCCTGTTTTTCTTCCAGTTTTTCAAGCTCCTTATTTGCTTCTCTAATCATTTTTGTTTGTAAATTATAATTATCGTTTGTGTCATTTTTTAACTGCATTTTAAAATCTGTTATTATATTTTCCAAGGAACTTATAACAGAATTGTAAACAATAAAAAAAGTAGATGATTTAGTATTGCAGTGTTTTTGATTAGTACATAGCAGTCTTGGCTCGCATTTGACTGTCCCGTCTTTTCTTTTATAGGTTCTGTATGTCATTGCGTGTCCGCACTTTTTACAGTATACCAGACCAGCAAGCGGATTAACTAATTTGCTTGCTTTTTTTTCTCTAGTACCAATCCCGTCTAAAGCAACAAGTGTATCATAGGTTTTTTGATCTAAAATGCCTTCATGTTTGCCTTTTACATAGATAGCTTTTTTATTTCTGGGACGAGTAAGTTTTATTTTACCCTCTTCATAGACTTTAACTATTTGTCGCTCATTCCATTTTATAAGACCGACATTTACGGGGTTTAAACAGATGGATTTTAAAGTATACGGATTCCAATATTTGCCATTACGAGGAGCATAACCAGCCTGATCAAGCTGGTGCGCTATTAAGGACCATCCAAGCTGTTCATTAATTCTTTTGTTTACGGCTAATCGTAAAACAGATGCTTCTGGTGGATATTCTTCTAAAGTTGGAGATTTATCAATAAAGACTTTTTTAAATCCGTATGGAGCTACAGAACCTATATAATTGCCTTCTTTTGTAGAAGCAATCCGACCTCTTATTAGAATTTCTTTAACATATTCTAAATAATCATTCCCCTGACTTAGTTCCATTTTGAAAAATTTATAATCAAATTTATTATTTAGATCATAAGTTTTTTGAGGGGTAATAACAAGGGTGTAACTGTATTTAAATGATGTTAATATCTTTCCTCCATCTTCCCAGTCACCACGCGATAAACGCTGTGGTTCAATAACTAAAACACCTTTAATATTATCGCTTTCTATCGTAGATAGTACTTTTTTTATTTCTGGGCGGTCTTCTATAGTTTCACCGCTTACTACTTCACGATAAATATATTTTTCTTCTATTTTTCTTCCAAGCATTTTAACAGCATGTTCCTGTAGCTGTCTTTCGTGTCTGTTTAATGTTTCTTCTACAGACTCTTCTGCATTGTCTGCCCTTGATTTTCTAAGATAAATTAAATAAATATCGCTCATTTTTTATTCCTTTCATATAAACAAGTAAACATTATTTAAATAAATAATAACATAAAACAATATTAAAATGATATAAAGCAGAATCAAAAATAAAAAAATGTCCCGATTAAAGGACAAATTAGCTGTATATATTTATTTTTTTGTTTGAATAATATATACTACATCTGCCCTAGACACTTATTATCCCATTAATGTAATAAAAGGGCTTTACACGTCGACTAATTTTATAACTATTAGCCGATTTTTTATTTATTAAAATTTAAGAAAGGAGACAAAGAATGATATGATCGTAATAATAGATGATGAATATTTTTTTGCAATGTTGTTAAAAAAGAATTTAAAAAAATACTATGAAAATGAAAAAATAAAAATCTTAACAAATTTTGATCTGAATTTTTTAACTAATAATGATGTTGAGATTATATTTCTGGACATTGAATTAAAAAATGCAAATGGTATAGAAATGGCTAAAAAATATCGGGATCAGGGGTATAATGCTTATATAATATTCATTTCTAGCCATGATGATTTTGTATTTTATACATTCGGTGTAAAACCCCTTGATTTTGTTAGAAAAGGCAATTTAAAAAACGACCTTGAAAGATGTGTTGAATTAATTGAGCTTGAGAAAAAAAAGAAAGAGATGCAAATGATAATTGATGAACAATTAATAAAATTAACAGATGTACTGTATGTCGAATCGCAAGGCAATAAAGTATATTATAAAGGAGCTGATGAAAATATAATTCTAGAAAGGCGTATTAAATTATCTGATGTAGAGATAGAGCATGAAAAATATCACTTTATCAAGTGTCATAAATCTTATGTTGTAAATGTTGCATATATTACAAAAGCTCGTGCAAATTATGTAGTTCTTAATAAAAATATTAAAATTCCAGTCAGCAGGAGTGAGCAGAAGCACTTTATAGAAAAGTATCACAAGTATTATATCTGGAAAAAAGACAACTAAAACTATGTTATTTTTCACAAAACTATGTCGTTCATCCCAAAATAATGAAAATTTTAGTATTTTTTGCTAAAATTTTGTTATAGACAATGTATGAAAAAAAACTATACAAAAGGGGACAAAAAATATGGAAGACATTAAATTAAAAATGGGTAAAAATGAAATTGTGGAGGAGATAGTAAAAAATAAAACAATAAAGAAGATTACTATTGATATGATTAAGTCGATTGATGATTATAAAGCATTAAAAATAATATATGAAATCGTTACTAAATATTATATAAACGCATAAAAAAACAAGCAAAATGATGCTTGTTTTTTCGCTAATAGTATACCAATTTTTAATCTTGTTTTATAAAAATTTTTTTAAAGAAACTTTTAATTCATCAGACAAATTATATAAATCATCAAGTGTTTCTAAATTATATCTAGTTCCTTTTTTGTTTTCATCAGGAATAATTACATATTTAGCCTTGGTATTTATATATACTCGACAAATCCATTTACGAATATTACCATCTAATAAAATACCAAAATAGCTCTCTGTATCTTTATATGTAATACGTTTTGCTTCAACTTCTGTTCGCAGAACAGCTTTAACTATTGCAAATGCATTAAGTTCATCAACAGTTGTAACTATTTTACTAACCTCCATTTTTTCTTCAGTTTGTACATCTTCAATAACATCATTAGATGAAATATTTAAAGTTTCTTTGAATTTAGAAGACATCTTATCATTTATACATTGATTAATACCCCTTTTTACAATAGGTTTAAACTTATCAATGACCTTTTGATTTTTTAGACCGTCATATATACCAGTGTTTAATAAAAGTTTTACAAATTCATCAGTTGGATTTTCAATTAGTTCTTTAAATGCTGTTTTTGTTAAACTTAAATATTTTAAGTCTGATGCAGTATCCATTATGTTATCAATATCTAAATTACTTTTGTTAAAATTAGCTAAATATTGAATTGCTTGATCGCTTAAATCCATCATATCTAAAACATAAAATGGTTGTGAATCCATGATATTAGGTTGATCTAAATCACTATAAAATTTATAAATTATCCCGTTAGTGAGTATTGCAAATTTTGATTCAGTTGTACCAAAATATCTAAATAATTGCGAATCGTGTTTATCTAGTTTTTCTTTGCATGGTTTTGCTTCAATTAAAATTAGCGGTTTCCCATCCTGCAAAATAGCATAATCAACTTTTTCATGTTTTTTTATACCAACATCAGCTGTAAATTCTGGTACAAATTCAAATGGGTTAAACACATCATAACCTAACGCTTGGAAAAAAGGCAAGATAAAGGATTGTTTAGTTGCCTCCTCGGTTTGAACACTTTCATACAGTTGTTTGATTCTCTCGCTTAAATTATACATTTTTTCTTGTAATTCCATATAAAATATTATCCCTCCACTTATATCATTATTAAATAAATAATAACATAAATTATCTATTAATGACATATGACGATTAAAGTTTTGCATAAAAAGTTTAATAAATATTATCCAAGAGTAAAAAAGCTAATGAAAATATCAGTAGCTTTTTATTTTTTTATAAATAATTTTATATTTAATCATCTAAAAAAGCACTTTTTAGATAATCAGTTATTATTTTTCTATTGTTTTGATCTAATTTCAAAAAAGAAGAAACAAGTTTTTTTTCAATTTCTGTTAAATTATATTCATTTACTAATTCTTCTAAAAGTGTATCAGGAAGTTTTAAAAATATATCACCCTCACCCGCTTCTAACCATAAAGGGCTTATATTAAATTCACGACATATGGCTTTTTTCATGGCAGGTGTTAACTGCCTATTTCCTTTTTCGATATTAAATATTGCAACTTTAGTAACTCCTAGTTTTTTTCCAAACTCTTCTAAAGTCAAATGTAATATTTCTGTTCTTAAATATTTTATTCTTTCATTAACTGTCATTTTATCACCTCATAATCAAAGAATACCATAATAATAATCAAGTTTCAACAAAAAAAGTAATCATAGATAACAAAAAAGTTGTTGACAATGTTATCTTTAATAACGTATAATGTTATCGAAGATAACGGAAGGAGGTGTGAATATGGAAAAGAAATATACAACTTTTAAAGATAAACAAGATGCGCAAGAGTTCATAATCGGC
>CANPIH010000090.1 GCA_947574085.1 uncultured Mycoplasmatota bacterium
AGCAGATTCTGGCTCATCTAAAATATACAATCCATTTTTGAAAAAACGATTTTTTATTACTTTTAAGAAAGCCTCTCCATGGCTACATTCATGTAAGAAACCATCATAAACATGTAACAGTTCTGTAAAATGGTCTTCTTTAACTAAACGCTCCATTTCAGTAGAAAAATTATAAAAAGATTCTGCTCTTAAAAAATATTTGGTTGTTGGAACACGTCCACTTTTATAAAGTGTTAAATATTTATAGAAAGAAGAATGGGTGTTTTTTGAACAATACAAAAAATTTTTCGATCCGCTTTCACTACTTAATCCAAGTAATAGAGCAATTGCTTCTATAAAAGTTGACTTTCCTATACTATTTTCTCCAACAAAAAAGGTTACATTTTTAGATAATTTTAAATTGCTAAAATTTTTTACAAGTGGAATGGAAAAAGGATATTGATCAAAATCAGAAACTTTTTCTCTATTAAAAACAATTTCTTTTATAAATAATTCATTTTTCATTTTAGCTTACCATAAGTATCTAAAAAAGTGTGTTTTTTACCATTTTTAGTGTAACCTAAAATACAATGCATATTGATATTTCCAATACTTGTAAAAATATTTTCATCAATGTCCTTTCCTTCTTTACGAAGTTCTTCAATTAATTTTTTCATAGCTAGTCTTTTACTACTTTTTTCAATTTCGTTGGCATTTTTTTCTGTGAAACGGCAAGCACAATTTAAAAAATTTAGATGATTGTATTTTAACCAAGCCACAATACTACTCTCTTTTACTAAATATAAAGGTCTTATTAATTCTAACCCTTCAAAATGATCACTATAAAGTTTCGGCATCATCGTTTTTATCTCTGCTCCATAAAACATGGACAATAAAGTCGTTTCAATAACATCGTCAAAATGATGACCCAGTGCAATTTTGTTACAACCTAATTCTTCGGCTTTATTGTATAAGTGTCCTCTACGCATTCTAGCGCATAAGTAGCAAGGATTGCCTTTTTCTATTGTATTCACTATTTCAAAGATGTCGGTTTCAAACATTTCAATAGGAATATTTAAATCTTCAGCATTTTTTAGAATTTGTTTTTTGTTCTCTTCATTGTAGCCAGGATTCATAATAACAAATTTTGCCTCAAAATGAATACGTCCATGACGCAAAATTTCTTGCATACATTTAGCAAGTAAAAAAGAATCCTTTCCGCCACTTATACAGACCATGATTTTATCGTTTTCTTCAATCAATTGATAATCATTTATCGCTTGAATAAATCTCGACCAAATTTCTTTACGATAAGTTTTTATAATACTTCGTTCTACTTCTTTAAAGTGTTCCATTTTATTCACTCCCCAATTTGTATTTGCTTGTTTTTTATTATACTTTATTTTAGCCATTTTTTCTTGGTATTTTTATAAAAAAATCAAACACTATTTTTAGTTTACCAAAATAAAAAAAGAACCTCAAACCATTTGAAGAACTTTTTCTTTTTGTTCCAAAAGAACAATTTTTTTCTTTTTTAAAGATTTAGAAACATCAATAACTCTTTGATTCTCAGAACCACAATATTTAAGTGTTGGATTACGGAGTTCCTCTTGATATCTTCCATCTATTAAAACATCAATATATTTTAAATTTTTTTCCGAAATTAAATCTTCATCAAAAAGATATCCAGACCATACCCATATCGTTTTATTAGGAAATTTTTCTTTAAAAGCTTTTGCAAGTTGAAAAGTTCCTTCCCTATTTTTTGGATGCATGGGTTCTCCCCCTAGTATTGATAAGCCAACAATATAATCTTTATTTGCCAATTCTAATACTTTTTTTATCGTGTTTTCTGTAAATTCTTTTCCGCCAGCAAAATCATGAGTTTCAGGATTAAAACAATTTTTACAATGGAATACACAACCTTGCATAAATATAGATACTCTCACTCCTGGACCATTGGAAATATCCATTTTCCTTATTTTATTGTAATGCATTTTTATTCCTCAACGTCTTTGTTATCTATATGAATGACTCTATCTTTAATTTCTTGTGTTCTTCCTTTGTTCCAAAAATTAGCCCCGATATATCCACAAGTACGTCTTGCAACATTTAATTTGTTATGATCTTTATTCCCACATTCTGGGCAATACCATTCTAAATTTTCATCGATTAAAATTTCTCCTGTATACCCACACTCATGGCAATAATCCGATTTAGTATTTAATTCCGCATACATAATGTTATCGTAAATAAACTTTATAACTTCCATAACAGCTTCTAAATTGTTCGTTAGATTTGGAGTTTCAATATAAGAAATGGCTCCTCCTGGACTCAAATTTTGAAATTCACTTTCTAATTTTAATTTTGTAAAAGCATCAATTTCTTCAAAAACAGGAACATGATAACTATTCGTAATATAGTCACGATCGGTAATTCCTTTAATGACACCAAAACGTTCTCTTAACGCTTTGGCAAACTTATAAGTTGTGGATTCAATTGGAGTACCATAAACACTATAATCAATATCTTCTACTTCTTTCCATTTTTTACATGCGTCGTTTAAGTGTCTCATAACTTCAAGACCAAATTCTTTACCGCTTCCATTATCTGTATGAGAATGCCCGGTCATAAATTTAACGCATTCGTACAAACCCGCATAACCAAGAGAAATTGTAGAATAGCCATGATGAAGTAAATCATGAATGGATTCCTCTTTTTTTAGTCTCGCTAACGCTCCATGTTGCCATAAAATTGGAGCAACATCACTTGTGGCTTTGGATAATCTTTTGTGACGTATTTGTAAAGCACGATGACAAAGTTCAAGCCTTTCATCAAAAATTTCCCAAAATGTCTCTTTATTTTTATCACTAGTTAAAGCAATATCTACTAAATTAATGGTAACAACACCTTGATTAAATCTGCCATAATATTTTGGTTTTCCCTTTTCATCCACATAAGGAGTTAAGAAACTTCTACATCCCATACATGGATAACAATTCCCATTACCATTTTTATCAATTTTTAAACTCTTCATTACTTTTTCAGATATATAATCAGGTACCATTCTTTTGGCTGTACATTCTGCCGCTAACTTTGTTAAATAGAAGTATTTACTATCTTCATGAATATTGTCTTCCTCTAATACATATAAAAGTTTTGGAAAAGCAGGTGTGATGTATACCCCTTTTTCATTTTTCATTCCTTCTATTCTTTGACGTAAAATCTCTTCTATAATCATTGCAAGTTCTTCTTTGTATTCTTCAGTTTCTCCTAAATACATGCAAACACTTAAAAATGGAGCTTGACCGTTTGTTGTTGTCATTGAATTGATTTGATATTGAAAAGTCTGAACTCCATCTTTTATTTCTCGTGCTAAATCTTCTTTTGCGTATTTTTCACAAGTTGCTTTGTCAAAATTACGTTTTTTATACTTTTCTAAATATCGTTCATAACTACATCTAACAAATGGAGCTAAATGCGTTAAAGTAATTGTACATCCCCCGTATTGACTTGAATTGACAGCTGTAATTAATTGTGTAGCAATTGTCATAGCGGTTAGAAAACGATGTGGTTTTTCTATCATAACCCCATTGATATTGGTTCCATTTTGCAACATATCTTCTAAATTAATTAAATCACAGTTATGCAAAGCGTTTTGAGCAAAATAATCAGCATCATGAAAATGAATAATTCCTTCATCATGAGCACGTACAATATCTTCAGGAAGTAAAAAACGTCTTGTAATATCTGTACTTGTAATTCCAGCTAAATAATCTCTTTGGGTCGTAACCACTTTTGCATTTTTATTCGAATTTTCTGTATTCCAATATTCATTTTCCCCATCGATAAGTTCTTTTATAGCTAAATCAGTTGTATTGCTTTTACGAACCAATTCTCTTGTGTAACGATACGTTATATAACGTTTAGCTAATTCGTATTTGCCAATGCTCATTAATTTTCTTTCAATAATGTCTTGAATGTCTTCCACAAGCATTCTTTTTTTGCCAAGTCCTTCAATATACTTAATAATATTTTTAATTTGTGTTCCACTCGCTTGGTCATCTTCTTCTACTTCTAAATTTGCTTTCATAATGGCATTTTCAATTTTTTCTGGACTATAATCAACCATATGTCCATCTCTTTTTATAATTTTCATAAACTACTCTACCTTCCTCTACATTAACTAAAGTATACCATTTAAAAAAACAAAATAATGTTGCACTTGCAACATTACAATCTTTTTACTATAATTTCTTTAGAGGTGATAGAATGACCCAACTTTTTGATGGCATAAACACTCGTAATCAAGAAAAATTATTAAAAATATTAGAGACAATTCCTTTACATTTTTCTAAGAACGATTCACTTTTTTCTACCATTTCAAATGAAAATGTTATTGGCTATATAGTTCATGGATTTTTACAAGTAATTAAAATAGACAAAAATGGATCAAAAACGATTATTGAAGAAATTTACGAAAACGATATATTAAATACTGTGTTTTTCTCAATCAATAAAATTGATTACGATATCATTGCAAAAGAAGATACAGAAATCCTTTTCATTGATTATAAAAGTATATTAAATTTTAAAGAAACAACTAAAGATTTTTACATCCAATTTATTAAAAATATTTTAAAAATTACTAATGAAAAAACAAAAGAAAAAAACGAACGAATTGAAATTTTAACTCAAAAAACTATTCGCAATAGACTTCTTCAATATTTTAC
>CANPIH010000091.1 GCA_947574085.1 uncultured Mycoplasmatota bacterium
ATGTCCTTATTATTTACTATCACTTCTATTTTAGCATAATTATACATAATTTCAATTAAATATTTATCTTTTTCTCGCAAATTTATTTCCAAATAGCCAAATTGATGATCTTTCAAAATTTTTTTAGAAAAATAAGAGTTGCTTTTCTCTTTGTAAGAATCACCAATTTTATTATAATAACTAATTAAATCAATATATAAGTACATATTGTATTTTTCACTTTTTAAAGTTACATTGTTATTTTGCTCTTCTAATACAATTAATCCTTTAGGTAAATAATAACTATATCCTTGAGAAGTTTTGTTTTGAAAATTCATTTTTTTATTATTCAAACAGGAATAAATAATTTCTTCATAACTACTATTATTAATATGCTTACATCCTGTTAAAAACAAGACAAAAACTAGAAGCAAGAAAACTTTTTTCATAAATTGCCTCCTATCGTAATTATCATTATAACAAACAAATTAATTTTTTGAAATACTCTATTTTTTCCAAATCTTGTTTAGTTTTTCTTGCAATTCTTTTTTATTAAATGGTTTGGCTAAATAATCAGTAAAACCTTGTGCCATATATTTTTCATAGGCACCATCAATTGCATCAGCGGTTAGGGCAATAGTAGGAATAATAAATCCTGGTTTTTCTTTTAGTTTTTGCATTGTTTCTTCTCCACCCATTATAGGCATCATAATATCCAAAAGAATTAAATCGTATTCATTTCCGATCAATACTTTTTCTAATACCTCTACTCCATTATTACATTCTGTAATAACAAAATCATAGCCATCTAATGCACGTCTAGCCACTTTTATATTTAATTTATTATCATCCACCAAAAGTATTTTTTTATTTCCATAAACGGGATTTACTTCTAAAAGTTCAATCTCTTCTTTTTGTGGTGCATTTAAAATACTAATCTTTTGCGGAATTTGTGCTAGAAACAAAGACCCTTTTCCATAGGTACTTTGTACATTTATTTTTCCGCCCATCATTTCCACTAGATTTTTGGTAATAGCAAGTCCCAATCCAGTTCCTTCAATCGTAGTATTTCTTTCCACATCCAGGCGATCAAACTTAGAAAACAAACGTCCTATACTTTCTTGCTTGATTCCTTTCCCAGTATCTTGAACACTAATCATTAAAAGGCAAATATCTTCTTTATTAATCGCACGAATATTTAATGTAATACTTCCCCTATCCGTATATTTTATCGCGTTAGAAAGCAAGTTGTTGATTACTTCTTTAATATGTACTTTATCCCCTAAAAGTTCGTAAGGAATATCAGAAGCCAAATTCATTTGAAATTCTATTGGTTTATCACCAATACGGGTGGTTGTAACGCTTACTAATTTTTCTACTTCCTCTACCAAATGATAAGGACTACTAACGATTTCCATCTTTCCACTTTCAATTTTATTAATATCCAAAATATTCCCTACAATTTCAAGTAATGTCGCTGAAGCGTTATTAATATCTTCTATGTCTTCTAGCACTTGTTTTGGAACACTTTCTTTAAAAGAGGCTATGTCTTCTGATAAACCCACAATAGCATTTAAAGGAGTTCTAATTTCATGAGACATACTGGATAAAAAATCACTCTTAGCAAGGTTGGCTTTGTCTGCCGCCTCTTTAGCTATATTTAATTGTTCTATCATTTTCAAATCTGGATTTTCTATCGTATTATACATAAATACAACTATAAAACCAGTTAAAGAGCTTACTAATAATAGCTCCGGAAAAAGCATTTGTAAACTAATAATAGGAATACATGAAATTATAAATGTTAAAATTGGACCAATTTTTCTTTTAGAAATCACCTTAAAATTTTTAAAAATATAAATTAACCATCCAAAAATAGCAACCCCCGCTATAGAATATAAATAATTGGCATTAGCACCATAGATATAAACAATATTTGCATCTTTAAAATAATTAAATGGCATACACATATTTAAAATTGCTAAAAATCCATAGATTAATAAATATCTCTTTGCTCTTGCATTCTTTAAAAGGGTTAATGAATTTTCTTCTTTTACTTCTATCTTTTCTTTTAAACAAATAATATAAATTGTAATTAAGAAAATAAATGTTAATAAGTAAAGCATATAAAATTTTACAATTGTCCATCTTATAAGACTATCTTCACTTAAACATAAGTGGGCATATATTCCTGCAATATCTAATATAATTCCAAGTATGGTTACTATAAGTAATAAAAAATAGATTCTATTTTCAATTGTTTTTATTTTTGGTTTACTAAAAAATTGCCAACTAGTTATTAGCAAATATATTAAACTTAAAATTAACAAAGGGATACTAAAATGCATATGATTTCCTCCACATAACAAAAAATAAAAAAATAGAAGATTTTTTATAATACTTCTATCTTATTTTAACACTTTTTTTAATTCTGTCGATAATTTTTTACTTTCTTCTAATAATTCCTTTTGTACTTCTAAAAAATGGCGAAAAGCTTCATTTATATTTTTACATTCAATTTTAAATGGTTTTCCAAAATTAATAATCAGCTTATGTTTCAAATTTTCGTCTTTTATCCACAAAATGGTTATTGGTTGAACTATAGCTCCAGTATTTTTAGCAAGCGTTAAAAATGAAGGATCAAAATTTCCAAAATCCTGGCCATCGCTTCTTCTTGTTGTTCCTTCTGCAAAAATTCCCACCTTACCATTTATTTTTAAAAAATTATTCATTTCTTTTAAAGAATTAAAATTATTTGCATTTGGATTATCACTTATACGTTCAATAGGAAAATAAGAAAGTTTTTTAAAGCATTCTGAAGTTATTTTGCATAATATTTTATTTTTACTGTTGTTAAATATGCTATCTTCTCCATCAAAAAATCTTTTTAAAGCGGCCCAATGTATATTCTCATCTATATAAGCATTTACAACTAATGGATCTAATGTACTTCTATGATTAGGTGCATAAATAACTGGTTCATCATAAGTATGAATTAAATTATTTTCGTTTAGAACTATTGGTTGAAAAATTTGCATTATAGAAGGAATACTTAATCTAATGATATTATAAAAATTTTTTGATTCAATTTCTCTAGTGTAAAAATCTAATCTTTTTTCTAATAATTTATCCATTTTCTCAATTACATCGTTTTCTTCAAATGTTTCAATTTTTGCTGTTAATTTAGTATCCTTGATTTCGAAATTATGTTTTCCAGAAACACATATAGTTTTAATTTTATTCTCATTTAAAGAATTAATTATTTCTGGTTTGTCTTCAAAAACTATTTGAGGATTTTGTTTAATAATCCCTTTTATTTTTTCTGAATCATTTTCATAAAAATAATAATTTTCTTCTGGTAAATAAATTCCATTCATTCGATATTGCCAAATTGTAAATTTTCTTGCAATTTCCCCAATAATATTGTTTTCAGTTGTTTTAGCCCGCGATGTATGAACTTGAATTTCATGTCCTTGTTTAATAAATTTATTTACTAATTTTGAAACGCCTTCTCTAAATCTTGAAAATAAAGAAAATTTTATAAATCTTATACTAATCCAAAATTTATCTAAGATCATTTTCATTTCTTTTTCAGCTTCTTCTGCTGTTAAGCCTTTTTCAGCCATTAATCTTTTTTTTAAATCTAACATATCTTCTATTTCTAATTCATCAGGATAAACTACTGTGTAACCATAATTTTTTTCAAAATAAGGAATTGCGTATTTTTGTATCCATTCGTTAAAATCAGTTAAGGTACCATCGGTATCGAAAATAATTTTCATAAAAACACCCCTCTTTAAGTTTGCTAATATAAAATAAATTTTTTCAAAAGAAGTAAAAATTTGCTTAAAAATATATTTTTTTTGTCTAAAATATATCTTTTATATCCACTCTATTTTTTTCATTATATTTCTTTCTAAAAAACTTCGCAATAAAAAAAGAAATATTTTGTAACAAATTTGATACAATTATTTCTTCCTAACTTTTAAATAATTAATTTTAATTCCTTCTTTTTTAAACTTCATTTCGTATTCGGTTTCGACATTTGGAATATCGGTGCTTGCTAAGTCTAGAGATATTTCTTCAAATTGATAACCATAATTATTTAAATTTTTTAAACTACTCGCAAATAAAATAAGATTGTCTGTTTTTTGAATAATTCTTTTCTCACTTACAAATAAATTTTCATAAATATTTAAGAAAATAGGACTTGTAAGTCGCCTTCTAGCATGACGATTTTTCGGCCAAGGGTCAGAAAAATTTAAATAAATACAAGAAATTTCATGGTCAAACACTTCTACCAAATTCTTAGCATCGATGCAAAGCAATTTTAAATTGGGTAGCATTTCTTCTTCTATCTTTTCTACAGCACGTACTAAAACACTTTCGTATTTTTCAATTCCAATGAAATTAATATTTGGATTTTGTCTTGCCATTTCATAAATAAACTTCCCTTTTCCCATACCAATTTCAATATGGATTGGAAAGTTATTGTGGAAAATACTTTGGAATGTACCTTTTAACGTTTGGGGATCTTTTATTACGTATTTAGAATTTTCTATTATTTCTTTAGCATTCTTTACATTTCTTAATCTCAACTTTATCACTACTTTCTAACTTTTAACATATAATAGGAACATAAGGAAGTGTTTTTTATGAAAAAAGACCGTAATGCCTTTTTTAATGAGGCGAATTTCTCACAATCTAGTTA
>CANPIH010000092.1 GCA_947574085.1 uncultured Mycoplasmatota bacterium
CAAATGGTAGATGTATCAGTACCAGTAGTGGAAGAAACACAAACAGTAGTAGAACAAGCTCAACAACCAGCACCTACAGAAACTACTGAAGAATTAAAAGATGGAAAAAGTACTATGAGGTTTGTTATTATTTTAGGTATTATTATAGTAGCTTTTATCATCGCTTTACCATTCGTATTAAACATTTTAGGATATTAATAAAAATATCCTTTTTATTTTTGTCCAATGATATTAAAAAAATCTATCATTTTAGAAATATTATTGTTTGAAATTTCTTTTTCCAACTTCATAAAAACTTTATTAATATCATCTTCATATTCATCAAAACATTCCAAATATAAAAATTTTAATTTCTCATCTTCCTTGTGATTATATAAAAATCGAAGTTTATTAGAAATCTCCAAAATATTTTCTCTCTCAAGCCTTGTATGAAATGATATAGAATTTTTCCTAACCACACTATATTCAAGATTATACAATTTTAAATCTAAAGCCATTTCAGATATTTCCTCATTTTCATCAAGAAGTAAAGAACTCTTATGTGTTACAACACCATTTTTTCCAAGCTTAAGCCCTAACGTTTCCTTACCATTACTTACAAGAAAAACATAACTTAATAAAGAAACATTAATCTTTTTAAAACGCTCTGTACGGTTATGAATTTTATCACAAAAATCCTTATTAAAACGAACAACCGAATTCTTAAGTGTATAATAAACATCATCACTTACATAAAAAAGTGGAATCTTTCTGATATGCATTATTTCATCATCAGAATTCCATTCATAAAAATCATAAAATTCCTTTTGGAAATTAAGTAAAATATCATAAATGTAGTTCATCTTTTTCTCCCTTCGGTATAAAAATTGCTAAAAAAATAATAAGTAACCCAATAGGTCCAATAAGACACTCAGCCTTACTAACAATAAAATGAGCATATTCTTTAAAATTATACCCAAGTGCAAACAAATTTAAATAACTAATTATATAAACAAAACCAATCACACTTAAACCAAAGCCAACTAAAAAACAAAAAATTCTAGCCACCTTCAACCACCTAATAAATTGTATTAATTTAACAAGAGTTTTTTAACCATTATTTGTAAAATTAATATATTATGATATAATTATTAAAGGTGAGAATAATGGAATATACTTTTAAAACAGTCGAATTTGAAGGACCATTAGATTTACTTTTACATTTAATCAAAGAAGCAAATATTGACATTTTTGAAATAAAAATTTCAGAAATTACTGATCAATATTTAGCTTACATAACTAAAATGGAACAATTAGATTTAAACGTAGACAGTGAATATTTAGTAATGGCCGCCGATTTAATAGAAATGAAATCAAAAGAATTACTACCTCAAACAGAAGAAGAAACAGAGGAGGAAGAAGACCCAAGAAATGAACTTATCAATAGATTGATTGAATATCAAAAATATAAAGAGGTTACAGGAAAATTAAAAGAATTAGAAGAAGAAAGAAGCGAATTTTATTCTAAAGTTCCAAGTGTACTAGATGAATTTAAAGATGATAACTTAAAAATAAATGAAGACTTAACCTTAGAGGATATCATCAAAGCCTTTGCCAATTTAAAAGAAAAACAAATTTTAGAAAAGCCATTAAACACAGTTGTAACCAAGAAAGAATATTCCGTTCACGCACGTAGTAAAGAAATATTAAATAAACTAAAAAATAAAAAACAAATAAACTTTGATGAACTATTTGAAACCTTTACTAAAGATTATGTTGTCGTAACATTTTTATCAATACTTGATTTAGCAAAAAAACAAAGTATTACAATAAAACAAGAACGTAATTTAGGTAATATAACATTACTAGCTAAGGATGTGTAATTTATGAATTTAGAAGCCGTATTAGAAGGAATACTGTTTGTTTCTGGTGAAGACGGTCTTTCATTAGAACAAATCGAAAATATTCTAGAAATAGAAAAAGAAGAGTTAATCAACATAATAAATAATTTAAACGAAAATTATCAACAAGAAAATAGAGGTTTAAAATTAGAATATTATGGTGGAAAACTAAAAATAGTAACAAAAAAAGAACATGCAAATTATTATAAAAAATTAATAGGTGAAGAATCCAAAGAGCCACTAACACCATCAGCACTTGAAACACTAGCCATCATTGCTTACAATGAACCAGTAACAAGAACAATGGTAGATGAAATAAGAGGCGTTAACAGTGCCCACCTAATAAAAAAATTAGTATTTAAAAATCTAATTCACGAAATAGGTAGATCAGATCTTCCAGGTAGACCAATACTATATGGAGTTACAAATCAATTTCTAGATTATTTTGGATTAAAATCAACAAAAGATCTTCCAGAAATCAATTTTGAAGAAGAAACAATAGAAACAGATTTATTTGATACAAAATATAAAGAAGAAATTTAAAAAAATTAACAAAAAATAGTTACATTATGGTATAATCAATATGTAGCTGCCTGCGTGGTGAAACTGGTAGACGCGTTGGACTCAAAATCCAATGGTATTATTACCGTGCCGGTTCGAGTCCGGCCGCAGGCACCAAATTGATAAAAAACTCGAATGAAATATTCGAGTTTTAAAATACCCTAATTAATATAATATTAAAATAAAAAGGTTGATGTGTGATGACAAAAGAAAAAATTTTAGTAAGTGCTTGCCTAGCAGGCGTCGATTGTAAGTATAATGGAAAAAATAACAAAAATGATAAAATAATAGAATTAATAAAAACCAAAGATGTTATTTTAGTATGCCCTGAGCAACTAGGTGGATTAAAAACGCCTAGAACTCCAGCCGAAATAAAAGAAGGCAAAGTAATTACCAAAGATGATATAGATGTTACCAAAGAATATCAAAAAGGAGCCGAAGAAGTATTGAAATTAGCAAAACAATTTAATATAAAAAAAGCTATTTTAAAATCAAAAAGCCCTTCTTGTGGAAAAAATAAAATTTATGATGGCACTTTCACAGACACTTTGATTGACGGTAATGGAATCACAACACAATTATTAAAAAAACATGGAATAGAAGTAATTTCCCAAGAAGAAATATAAACAAGCAAACTATCAAAGTTTGCTTGTTTAATCTCACATATTTTTAAGAAATTCTAAAATTTTGTCATTACATTCATCAACAAAATCTATTATATTATCAATATCAAATAAATAAGTTTTTTCTTCCTTACTTTCCATGATAAACTTCCCGGATTTTTCTAAAAAAATTGGTAGCTTATCAACCTGTAATTCTTCAATAATATCATTAGGCTCTATAAAATCTTCATAAAACAAAGATAAATCCGGACTATAATAGTCAAATAATTTAGTAGCTAAATTAGTATAATCACTATACATAATTTCTGTCCACTGTTTTTCATCAACCTCCAATAAAGTACCATCCAATAATCTTATTTTAGTGTCTTCAAATTTATTAGGTATAAATTCACTAAACCATAATTTATCAGTATATAAATGAACAAAATATCCCATTACAAACGGATCATCTAGGTAATCGCGATATTTAACTAAAAATAGATTTATTTCAGGAACATCAGAATTAGCTTTCGTTATAAAATGTGTTTTTTCTCTAGCCTCACCAATAAACTTACTAATATCAGGAGCAATAGAACCTAAATAAAATTGCCTTTCATCAAGCTTTAAAGTTTCATTAATTTTTTTAGCTACACAAAGATGAATTACCGATGATGCCATCATAACACCTACTTTCTAAAACAATTCTAACACAGTTAAAAAAAATAAAAAATAAATTACAATAAATTTTAACACAGTTTTACACCATAAAATATTAAAACCAAATATATACAATTTATAAAATAAGTGATATAATCATTTTATTACCCCATGGCCAAGCGGTAAGGCAACGGACTCTGACTCCGTGAGCGCTAGTTCGAATCTAGCTGGGGTAGCCAAATGAAAATAAATCCCTGAAAAGGGGTTTTAATATACACAAAAGGGTGAATCCAATGAGAGTAAATCATATATTAAAACCAATATATAACCAAGATAGTAAAATTCTAATTTTGGGGACTATTCCATCACCTAAATCACGAGAAATAGGTTTTTATTATGGACATCCACAAAATAGATTTTGGAAAGTTATCTCAGACATTTTAAATGAAAAACATCCAGAAACAAAAGAAGAAAAAATCAATATGATTTTAAAACACCATATAGCACTTTGGGATGTTTTAGAGTCCTGTGAAATAGAAGGAGCAAGTGACAGTAGTATTAAAAATGCAAGACCAAATGATCTAAATAAAATAATACAAAAATCAAAAATAAAAACAATATTTGTAACTGGAAAAACTGCGGAAAAACTATATAACAAATTTTGCGAAGAACAAACCAATATACCATGCATATATTTGCCATCAACCAGTCCAGCAAATTGTTCATTAAAATATGAAGATTTAAAACAACAATATAAAATAATTTTAAAATACATGTAATAAAAAGATTGAAACTTATTTTAAAGTCTCAATCTCTTCTTTTGATAAATTGGTAACTTCTGATATTAAATTAATATCTATTCCCTTATTAAACATATTTTTTCTTACCGATTTAGGAAATTTGTAAAATGCAGATTTAGAAAAACAAATTAGCGTATAAAAAGCTTTTAAATAAACTACAAAAAGTCCCAAAAAACACT
>CANPIH010000093.1 GCA_947574085.1 uncultured Mycoplasmatota bacterium
TTCTTTTGTTGCTGGAATCCAACCATCAAATAAAGTTTTTATTTCTATCATTTTTGATTCACCTCTAACTTTATCTTTGCATACTTCTTAACATTGATGATAAAATAACTTCTTTATCGGCTCTTAGTTCTCGTCTAATTGGTCTTTTTACTACAACTAAATCATCAAATCCATTTTCATATATATTACTTTGTCTTTGTAAGTTATATTCATTCCATTGTTCAAGAGTCCAACCTTTAGTATCAGGAATTTTTACTGATACATAAACGCCTATATCTCTATATTCCTCTTTTGAATATAATTCATCTTTTACTTTTTGATACAAGTCATAAGTCATTACAAAATAATTTATATTTCCTATAAATGTAAGTTTATTTTTGCTGTGAAAATCACTTACTGATTGTTTAATCTCATAACAATACACTTGCCTTTGGCAATTATACATAATACAATCAACTATTTCTCTACCATTCCAACCAATAGTACATTCAAATACATAGAAATCATTACCATATTTAAACTTATTTTTTAATAAATGTTCTAAATCTTTAGTTGCTTGTGTTTTCATTGGATTCACCTAATTTCTTATTTTCTAAATAATCACACCATTCTATAAAACTGCTTGTAAAAATAAGTGTTCTTTTCATATCAGCCCAACCACAAAATCCAATAAAACCATCTTCATTAAAAGTTATAGCTTCTCTATCCGCAAAATAATTTCCCTTACATTTCAATCCAGCAAATACTAATTTATTATTTTTATCAAGTATAATATTTTTGTTTTTACCTCTAATTTTAGGCTCATTCATCATAACCAATATATCATCTTTAAACATTTCTTTATTCAAGATTGTAATTAAGTAATATAAATCTTTCATACAAATATCACTATAAGTTAATTTACATTGTTTAAAATAATCTCTTGCTAATTCTCTATAATTCATTTTTATCCCCCTTAGGTAGTGAAATAACTTCAACTTTACAAAGGCAATCACGACATTCAACATCATCACCTTTAAAATACTCAGTATTCATTCCAGCTAAATATGGCTCATTTAAAATTATTGGATAAAATTCTTCTTTATCAGTATCAAAATCTCTTTTAGCTTTTCCACAAAAAACACCTTTCTTTTTGTGATATACTTTTAAAATTGTTCCTTTAATAATCTTCATATTCGTCCTCCATTTTTAATTCTTCTATAAAAGAATGTTTTATTACTTTGGTTATCAGCTCATTCAAAGTTTCTATTGCTTCACAATTTATATTTTCTATTTCTTCTATAAATGAATCACATATTATCTTTGTACGAGAATCATAATAAACTGACATCGACCTAGCTTGTTCTAAATCGTACTTTCCTTTTTTAACCTCTATTAAAAAATCTTTTTGAGAACTCAAATAACAATCTTCCAAAGATTCCTCTTGAATTAAATACCTTTCAACGAATTCACATAAGCGTATAATATGATGTAATTGTTTAGGGTCATATCCATATTTATTTATCTTATCTATTAAAGTTGGATAAGGGTGTTCCATAGCCTTTACCTTTTCCATTGACATACCTTTAATACATCTTAAAAACTGGTTTTTATTTATTGTAGCTATAGAATCCCTCATCATTAGTAATTGGTCTATATATTCCTTATACTCTTCATTCACTATTTTAAAATTCGTATAAAGTAATTCAATGTATGAAATGTTTTGTTTAATAAACATATCTTTCATTATCCTTATATCTTTAACTTCAATATGTTCATCATTATCAAGAACTAAAGTTGTTGATATAGGAGTTTTATTTAAAATAATATCCTGTAGTGTAGGCAATATTATAGCTTTTGCGTCTATATCACTTTTATAGTCATCATCATATATATCTAAGTTATAATTTTGACTTCCCTGTAGAAATAAAGCTACTACCTTATATCCTTTTTCTAAAAGATAATTATATTTACCTTTTAAATTATCCATAATATACTTTTCTCTATTCATTGGAATCCTCACTATAAAACTTTTCTCTTAAAGTGATAATATCCTTACCTAGAGTTTCTTCATCTTGTTTCTTTAACCACGCATAGAAATAGTTAGCTGTAGAATTAAATAAACTAGACAATTTAGGCGTTCCTTTATGAGCTACTTGTTCTTTTACTCTTCTCATAAACTTCCAAAAGTTATAATATGGAAATTTTAATTTAGTCATAATTCCTGATGATTCAATAACTACTCCCTCTATATCATCTTTAGACAAATCTTCTTCATCAGTATTACCTAAATACCATTTATGAAATTCTCTTACATCGTCAAATTCTTTATAGATAGTTTTACATTCACAACCTAATAATTTTGCTAATTCTACTACTTTTTCATAAGGCTCTTTTTTAAATTCATAGTCATTATGAATAATATCTAATAAAACTATTTTTGATTTATCATATTTTATAATATGTGGGTCATTCTCAATATCAATTACTTCAAAAGTTAAGGATACATCGTGATTCTTTAGGTAAGTAATTAAATTAAATTTATCAATACCGCTTTCATCAAATATTTTCTTAAAATAATCAGCAAACTCACCTTTGTTAGTAGATTTACTAGCTAAGAACAATTCACCATTTACTAAGGATAATATACCTAAAAAGCCATTTTCTTTTTTATAGCAAGTTATTTTATCCTTAAATTTAACTAATAAATGTTCTAATTCAGTTTCTCTTTTTTCATTTATATTAAAGAACTTTTCATACCCTCTAGCTACCACTTTATCTTTTTCAGTATCTATGAATAATCCTCTAGCTTTACAAGTCAATTCGTTCCAGTGTTTATTATAAAAAGCATTTCTTGTAAAATTGAATGAGCTAATATTATTTCCTAAATCCACTTCTCTTATATCTTTTGACATTCTTAATTGTTCTACCATCGGTATATTTGTTATTTTAGCTCGGCACTCATTATATTCATTTATTTCCTCAGGCTTACCAAAATAATCATTTTTTATCTTAGCCATAGATGGAAGCTTTCCCTTTTCTAATATCATTACTTTTAAGAATCCGCCAAATTCAACTTTTCCCTCAAGATTAACTGAGTATTGGTTTCCGTCTATTTCAAAAGTATTTCTATGCCCGTGTACTTGCATAATATTTTTATCTCTTTCATTTTCTAAAAAGATTTCATCTATTTGCACATTATAATCACCAACACCATTGATAAATTGCTCAGTTGCTACTAATTGTAATTCATCAGGAATATAGCTGATTCCTCCGTGAGATACTAAATATGTCTTTCCGTCATAGTCAAAATATGCAACTTGACCGATTCTTCTATAAAAGCTTCTCAACTCACTTTTATCAATATCAATAATCTCAGGCATAGTTTTATTTAAGAATGTTTTACTTTTTATATTTTCATATTCATCTAAAGAATAGTAATTTAACCATTTCTCGTGATTACCCTCTAAAAATAATACATTTTTATTCTTTGCTAATTCCATCAAGAATAACAATGTTTCTTTATTTTGCAAGCCTCTATCCGTATAATCTCCGCAAAAAATATACATTTCGTCAATATTATAAGGATTATTATCAAAATATTCTTTTAAAGGATTATAGCACCCGTGAATATCTCCAAAAATATGAATCTTAGAATAGTGGTTTAAGTCAAATAATTTCATTCCTACTTCATTCCAAAAATTATCTTTATTAACTTCTATCCACCCGCTTGTTTTTGATTGTGTTTTTAATCTTGAATACATTTTATCAATAACATTTTCCGGCACTCTCTTATAATCTTCTCTTAAAGAGTTTCTTCTTTTACATTCTTCAATAGGTACATCACTAAAATCAACATAATAGCGTCTATATCTATATCTTTCACATAGTTTGTTATATCTACTAAAATCACTCGACCTACTATGTGTAGCGTCTATTACAACAAACTCCCCTCTACTCATTCTTTTTTCCAATAACTCAAATAATAATTGCCATACATAATTATCATTTTTTTGGCTAATTACTCTATGCTTTTTATCAGGTACAATTATAGGGCTTTCAACTAATAACCTAATTGTGTCAGCACATAAAGTATAATTTTCTAAGCCCATTTCTTTAACCCAAGTAGATTTACCACTTGCTGGGCTTCCTCTTAATATAACTAAACTTCTCATTTTATTCCTCCATATTTTCTATTTGTTGAATGAGCTTAACTAATTTAATACAAAATTTATATAAATCAGTTTTACTCATTGTTATCAACTCTTGTTTATTTTCTTTTTTTATCTTTAAATACATCTTCTAGCATTTGCTTAGTTAAAAGCTCAATAGTATCATCTAGCATTGATAGTTTCCTTAATCCAATCAATTAGTTTTGTATAATTGCTTTCATTGATTTTGTTTGAAGATACTACTCTATAAATTTCATTTAACTTAGCTTTTTCCTTTTGATATAAGTTGTTGATAGTTTTAATGTCTTTATCTTTATCTTTTAATTTTTGAGCTAGGATTCTATTATTACTATCTAAAAGTTGATTCCTAGCTATTAGCTTATTTATTTTTTCTTCTTTTTCTTCGTTCATATTATCAACCTTTACTTTTCAACTAAGGTGTATTTTTTATATTTATTAGCCCACCCTAGATTATTTTTACTTTTAACCCATTCATCAGTAATTTTGTAATTTTCTTTTCTTAAAAG
>CANPIH010000094.1 GCA_947574085.1 uncultured Mycoplasmatota bacterium
TAATTCTTAATTATCTTTATAAAAGGTGGGAGCAGAATGAAAAAAATTAATATATTAATAACGCATGTATCTTATCAAGCGGCAGCAGGAAGTTTTATAAAAATGTTAAGAAATTCAGAAAAATATAACTATTACATAGTTGGGACAGATTCACTTGAAAAAGGATTTTCAAGTGGAAGCATGCTTGTTGATAAATTTTATCATTTAGATTTATCAACTGATGATTTAAGATATATCAAATTCATTAGAAAAATATGTAATAAAGAAAAAATCAACGTAATAATTTCGGCTGAAGAAGAAGACTTGAAACTTTTTAAAAATTATAATATTTCAGAAGCGTTATATCAATATATTCCAGAATTATCAATTTTCTCTCTTTTTAGAGATAAGCATTTGGCAAATTTATCTTTAAAATCAAAAAATATTCTTATTCCAAAATATATAATGGATTTTGAAGATTTTAATAAATCAAAAAGTAAAAAATTTATACTTAGAGAAAGAGTCTCATGTTGTAGTAGAGGAATTAAAATATTTACAAAAAATGAGATAAATAATAATTATATATTTTTTAATGATGAGCATATTACTCAAGAGTTTATTGATGGCAATTTATATACAGTAGATGTATTATGTGATAAAAATGGAAAAGTTTCTTTAATCATTCCTAGGCGAGTTATTTCAGTGAAAGATGGAACGGTTTTTAAATGTATAATAGAGGACAATGATGTATTAGTTAAAATATGCAAAAAAATTTATTCCAATTATAATATTCCTGGTATTTCAAATGTTCAATTTATTATAAAAAATGAGCATGCATATTTTATAGAATTAAATCCAAGAGCAGCAGCTACATTAATAGCATCATCCATGGCATCTACTAATTTTATAGATCTTTATATATCCCATTTTTTATATAATGAGATGTTACCTGAATATGATATTTTAATGAAAAAAGTTCGATGGAATAGTGTTATTTCAAGATATTATCAAGAAACAATTATGTATCGGGAGTAAAAAATATGAATTGTAATGAAATCAATATAATATTAAAAAAATTTAAAAGTGAAAGATTTAAATATACTGCATGGATTATTGCAAATATTAATGAAACTGTACAAAGTGAAGAAAGCTTTATAAAACATACAAATTTTTCAGAATTTTTTAGTAAAGCAGAGTTTGCATCAATCGCTTCTGCAATAATCAGTATTTTTGGCTATGTACGTATTTTTTATTCAGAAACAGAGTTTATAAACCATGTAATTAGCAAGAAAGAGAGTTTAAATACAGATAATATTATTGTATTTAACTTTTCTCGAGATGGCATACATGAAGGTAAAAAATCCCTAATACCAGCTTTTTGCAATCTATTTGGTATAAAGTATTTAGGATCTAATCCTTTTGTAATATCCTTATTAAGAAATAAGTTTATTTATACCACTTTTTTAAAATCAATGGGAATCCCTGTACCAATTTCAGCTTTATATTATAAAAATGGTTCAATAGAATATAAAATATTTAAAGATACACGCACACTTATCATAAAAAATAATCAAGAATCTGCCAGTATTGGTATGACTGATAAATGTTTAATCCAAAATTGGAAAAATAAAGATATAAATTATATTCTTAACTATGAATGTTCTATTATGAATACTGATAAAATTTTAATACAAGAATTTATAGAAGGTATAGAATGTGAAGTATTTGTTGTTAAATACAAGAATTCTTATCATGCATTCCCACCTATAAAAATAGCAATACATAATTCTAAAATAATTACTAATGAAATATCTGATACTTATGATTATTCTTTTTCGTTACTTTCTTTAGAGTTAAATGATAATATTTGTAGAAAAATAATGCAAAAAACTGAACTTGCTGCTAAATATTTAAATATTGATGATTATGCAAGATTTGATTATAGAATTAATACAAATGGAAATTTTTATTTAATAGATATTGCAGGATCACCTTATTTAACCAGACATAGTTCTATTGATTATTTATTTACTGAAGTATTAGGTTTTCAATATTCGGATATATTTCTTTATTTAAGTGCAATATCTATTAAAAATTATTCCCAAGATGTAAATTGTAAATCAGATAGCAATAAACCTCTTGATTTATAACCTTGACTTTGTTGTGAATATTCTAAAAACTTTAAACAGTATTCCTTAATTGTTGGTAATTCTTTTAGTGTTAATAAGTTATTAGCGGCTTTAACTCTTAAATCTATTTTTGTATGTTCATGAAAAATAGAAGGATAAAATCCATTCAAATCATTTAATATTCTTTTACATTCTTTCTTGTTTTTTACGCAAAAAAATCTATAAAATTCAAACCAAGCAAAATGATATATGTAAAAATCATTTATTGTTATATCTTTTATATTAGAAACATCCATACAATTTAATAGTTTTTCAAGTTTTCTTTTTATTAGTATGTAATTATTTTCATCATTAACATACAAGTACATAGATGCTAAATTTGTCAAAACAACATGATTTATACTATTATTTTCTTCATTAACTATATTTTTTAAATTTATTATTGTTTCATGAGCATATTCATTAATTTTCACGTCAGAAGCATCACTTTGTTCATAATCAAGAAACTTAGAAATATATAAATTATTATATATTTTTTCTTCTTGGGGTAATTTAATATTGTAATCTTTTGCAATTTTTAAGGCCTCTTCACAATTAGAAATTGCTTTATTATACATATTCAAAGCCATATTAATACCCGCTTTAGAAGCTAAAGTCATAATAAGTTCTT
This sequence comes from uncultured Mycoplasmatota bacterium, assembly GCA_947574085.1. Lineage (GTDB taxonomy): Bacteria > Bacillota_I > Bacilli_A > RF39 > UBA660 > MGBC108787. The sequence continues at coordinate 2,779 of CANPIH010000094.1, forward strand.
CAATTATTTTGTTTTCTCTAAAATATGCTTCTGCTTCTTCATAATATAGTAAAGCTATTGGCGGAGATGCAAAAAGAAATGCTTTCCTATTAAAAATATTTAATATAAAATCAGCATAATTTTTTTTTATAAAATTTTGATTTATGAAGTTTACAATAAGTAAGCTTTTATCATATAAATAGTCAAAAATATCTTTATCGTTCATTACATCTAAAAAATAGGGAGAAATTTCATATATAATTCTTAATGTTAAAAGTTTTTCTTCTTTTGACTTGAAATTTTTATTATCTAATAATATTAATAATTCTTTTTCTATATATGTTTTTAATTGATTAACTAAATCAAAAATTTCTCTTCCTTTTTTAATTCTTCCTAGTTGCATGTTTTTAAATTGTAGTCTTCTTAATTCTGCTTTTAAAACAGGATGGAACAAAGAAAAGTTTAGATTTTCAAGAATATAATAAGATTCTATATAATTTGTATTGTAGTGTTGATAATATGCATTTTTTATCTTTATAAATAACTCATATAGTTGTGTAGTATTATCTTTTGATAATATAAATTTCTCTATTTCATCTCTAATTAAATAATCATTAAATAAATAAGTTTTTGATAGTGCTAAAATAAGTAATGAAAATATTTCTTTGTTTATGGTTTTAAAATATTTATATAAAAATTGTGCTCTTTCAAAATATTCATCTTCATATGCTAATGTCAAATATATATAAAATTGCATGATAATATTTGTATGATTTTGTATGTTTTTTTTTGAAATAATGCTTTTTTCTTGTTCTGAAATAAAATAATAATTTTGTGTTTCGTATTCATTACTTTTTGTCTCTTTTTCCAAAAGATAGTTTTCAAGTGCTGACTCAAAACCCAACTCGCATATCTCATCATTTTCATTATTTATATAACTAATCATTTGAGGAGTAAGATTTTTTATAGAATTGGAAGAAGTAAAAATAATTTTTTCTAATTCTTCCTTTGAAAGATTATATTTTTTTCCATAAAAAATATAATAATTTAATTTTAAATCAAGAATCGCTTCGATTGAGTAATTGCGATTAGTATGATTAATTATGTAGGCACAATAACTATTCACTAAATTAAAATTTGTACCACACAATTTATAAATTTGATTTATTATATCTTCGCTTAATACATCTACAGTATAACATAGAACGTTAGTTAAATAACTGTATAAATCTTTTTTTGAATAATCATTAAATTTTACATTGATAGCATTAAATCTACCATAAAAATAATTTTGTACCCCTGTTAATATAACTGTAATTTTTTTTCTTGTTTTTTCTTCAATTATCTTCTTGTTACTAATAAGTACAAATATAAAGTCTCTACTTTCTGCAGAAAGTTCTTCATAATTAATAGCCGAAATTATTATTTTCTTTTTTAGTGAAAAAGATTTTAGGTGGGAGACAATATAATTAATTTTTGTATTTGTATTTTTTGACATAGAAAGAGAAATACCAGCAAAAGCGCTTAATGAAAATGAAAAATCAAAAGTATGTGAAAATACATTTTTATTCTTTTCCATGATAATATCAGAAGTAATTCTATAAATTTTAAAATCTTTTTTTATGAGATTTTCAATTCGTGTAAGTACATATTCTTTACCAGTACCATTTTTACCTAAAAAAAAATAAAAATTTGAAGCATCCGCATTAATGTCTTTTGTAATTTTTTTAATAAATTCATTTCTATTGTCACAAATAATATTATGATGCATTGACGTATACCCCTTTTTTATAAAATTAAATATCACATTATAGTGATAATTAAGAATTAACAATAGAAAATAGAATTTAATTAACTAACTATTTTATTT
>CANPIH010000095.1 GCA_947574085.1 uncultured Mycoplasmatota bacterium
TATATAAATTTTAGATTAATACTAAAATAAGAGTTTTAAAAAAATGTTTTAAAATACAAATATTGTAACCAAACATTGATAAATAAAGACTTTGAGGTGGTTTGTAAAAGCTACCACCTCGACCATAAAAAGCTTAGAATATCAAGAGTTTCGTCTCTTAAAATACTTCTAAGCTTTTATCATTTTATCACTTTTTTATCACATTAGTTTTTAATATATCTTCTTTTTTTAAGTTTTATGATGATAATATGATTCTTTTCCATTAACCAATCCCAATAAGTACATCTTCTTCATCAGCCTTATGTTATCTCTAATAAACTTTAACTCCTCCTTCGTAAATAAATTTTGATTTTCTTGTACTCTCTTTTTATCCTTCACTATATAAGAGTCCAAAAATTGTCATTTCGTTACAAAAAAATGCGAATTTTTTTAACTTTTTTATTTTTATGTTGTTTTTTGTGCTATTCTGTAAAGATTGGAAGTTTTAAAAAAACAAAAATATTCTTGGGATTGTTTTTCGCTTTGTTCCGTATTCGACTTTCTTCCGCAAAATAGACTTTTAAATCCGCAAATTTTGTTGACAGTCCACAGAATAAGATTGTATAATTTTATTATTATTATTATACGAGGAGGAAATAGTGGAAGATAAGTTAGATATAAATTCAATATTAAAAACTGACAATAACAATCCTATAAAAATTGGAGAATTAAGTAATGAGGTAATAAAGGCACTAAACTTAGACTGCTCTCCAAGAAATATTTTGTTAACAGCTGACAGAATATATCATTGCGAAAAACATAAGAAACAATATAAAGATGAAAATTCATATAACGAAAGCATGGCACATATCCCTGAAATCATTAAAAGCCCTGATTATATAGGTTTTAATGAAGCAAATAACAGCATTCAGTATGTTAAGCAATTAAAAGATACAACTCTTGTTGCTGTTAGGATATCTTATAAGGGTTCTTTGAGATTAAGAACAGTCTTTCCCTTAACTGAATTTGATTTTAATAAAAAAATAGCCTTGAAAAAATTAATTCCATATAATTAAAATTAAGAGGATGTGTTTCCACATCCTCTTTTTGCCGGTCATTTGGTAGGTCGGTACTCCTACATCTCTTGTCAGACCATCTCTGGTGTGATAGCCACCTTGCTATCCTCAAACAACCTTTTAATATTATGACACATACATACCGAAATATGCATGTTACAAGCAATATATTTTTATTTTGTGATAGGATTTTATCATTTATGTAATAAAATGTCAATACTTTTTTAAAACTTTCTAAAACTACCATAGAACTTAATAGGTCTATATAGTTTTAGATAAGTCTTTTAAACGGTACTAATCATTTCTATTCATTTTTACTAAATTATATCACATTTTAATGTTTATGTAAAGTTTTTGTTGCAAAAAAGACAGAGTAGTTTTACCTACCTTGTCTCTTAGAACGTTTGTCAGCCAACTCTTTTAAATCTGCATAGGTATACCCAATACTTTTTAATCTTCGACTTACTATTTGGTAGCTTGTATCAAATTCCTTTGCAGTTTCAGTTTTATTATGTCCTTCTAAAATAAATTTTGCCATACATTTAGCTTCGTGAATATAACTTTCTCTTGCCCGTTCCATACATGCCCTCCTACTTGACCTTTTTTGGTTGCTTTATACATTTTACCACATTATGTTAAATAATGAAATATCTTACGCCAATTTCAACAGCTTCTGTATGTGTCAAGTGTTTGTAAGCAAATTTTTTCTTTTTTATATAAGATTTTTTCTCTATTTTTTTATTGATTTTACATTTTTATTATGATATATTTTGACTATATACAATGGAGGAATTTTCTATGTTTTCATATGACCCATTATGGAAAATGTTAATCGATAAAAAAATGACTAAAACAGACCTTTTACATAATGCAAACCTTACATTCCAAACTATTGTAGATATGGGGAAAAATAAATTTGTAAGTATGGCAACATTAAATAAAATTTGCAATACTTTACACTGTGAAATATCTGATGTAATTAAACATTTTCCAGATGAAAGCTAAAATATATTTTAACATAATTTCAAAACAAATGGAAAGAAATGTAAACCAAAAACAAAGACCATGAGGTCGCACATTCGATCCCTGTGGCCCCAACCAAAAAAGAAGCTTTTTGAAAGCTCCTTAAATTATTTTTAGGCTATTTTAAGCCTTTTTTCTTTTCTCTAACTTTTTCAAAATTTCTCAATATTTGTGTTACTTCATTCAAAGCAAAGATACCTATTAATCGATCTTCTCTTCAAATAACCTATCTAAATCATAAATACCCTCCGCTTTTTTATTCTTCATAATAACATCAAATTCCTCTTTGATACATCATAATTATAATAATTACCATTATTTCTACTTATGCCTGCAACTATTTGAATATGCTTATTATTTTTAGCAACTTTTAATACTTCGTTTACTGTCTTACCTGTTATTCCACTCCATACTATTTTTATATTTTCCATAAGTGCCAATCCTTTCGATTTTATTATGTACTTTATATTTTAATATCTCTTAAATACCAATTCTTCGGTACCAAAAATTTGGTAGTTTGTTGTTCCTTCTTTTGTTAAATTTCCTCTTGGCATTTCTAAGGTTACTCTGGCTTTATATTTTTTTTCAGATTTTAATTCAATGGATAAATCAAAACTGATAGAAAAGAAAATTTCATCATCTGTAATTCCTATTTTTTCAAGTAGCGTTCCATCATGCCTTATTTCTTCTGTTTCACTTGCAGAATAATTTCCTAAATTTTGATTAATAATTCTTAAGAAAACCAGTCCACCTTGGTTGGAAACTTGTAGATTTTTGATATCGGATTTTTCTTCACTTCCTATATATTCTAGCTTTTGGCTTATTTCGTATTGTTCTTCATTTCGATAAACACCATTGTCTACACTTTGAGGATTATATTTTACAATTTTTCCTTTTTTAGGAGCACTTTCTATTTCGAAATCGCTAAATATAATTTTATCAATAATTTCCTGTGCTTCACTATTCTTATTTTTTACAATGTCTATATAAATATCATTATTTTGAATGACATCTAAATCCCAATGATACTCTGTATTTTCTTTTTGCATGCCATAGGCATTGCTAATCACCATAATTTTGGATACTTGAAATGGAAGATTGTCTTCCCCTTCCACATGGTACTTCAAAATCACACTCACAACAAAAATTGCAATAATCGCACTTACTAAAATGATGATATTTTTTCTAAAAAATCTCAATCGTTCCATTCATTTCTCCTTTGTTATCTTCGTTTCTTTCCTATGTCTTAGTATAAAAGACTAAGCTTTCATGCCTAGTCTCTTTTTGTTTTGATGGCGGAGAGAGTGGGATTTGAACCCACGGTAGGGTATCACCCTACATATGTTTTCGAGACATACACCTTAAACCACTCAGACATCTCTCCATATTTTTATTTTTTCTTGCTCTTTCGTAGTTCTCGAAAGAAATTTTTAAGCATACTTTCACACTCTTCTTGTAAGATTCCTGTTTCTATTTCTACTTTATGATTAAACGTATAATCTTCTAATAAGTTAAAAACAGAACCACATGCTCCTGTTTTTTGGTCCATTGTACCAATATATACTTTTTTTATCCTCGCATTGATTAATGCTCCAGCACACATCGAACATGGCTCTAAAGTAACATACATGTCACAATCAATTAATCTCCAACTTCCTAGCTTTTTACTAGCTTTACTAATGGCTAATATTTCTGCATGTTTGGTTGTATCCTTCTTTTCTTCTTTTACATTGTGTGCTCTTGCAATTACTTTGCCATCCTTCACAATAACCGCACCTACTGGTACTTCTAGTTTGTCATATGCTTTTTGGGCTTCTTTTAATGCTTCTTTCATAAATTTTTCTTGTGCTTTATTTTGTTCCATATATAGTAACTCCTATGTAAAAACATAGAATCTATTTTTATGGTGTGCCTAGACGGACTCGAACCGCCATCGGTCGCTTAGGAGGCGACTGCTCTATCCTGCTAAGCTATAGGCACATTTTCCTCTATGTTCTTTTTTATATTTACATTAACTATTTTATAATATTTACCCATATTAATCAAGTCCCTTCACAAATATTTCTCTTTTCCTATCTCAACTTCCATTTTCTTCCTTTCCTACAATTTTTGACACATTTTATGGTATCATATATTACGTGCGTGCGTTCATAAAATACATAAGAAGAAAGGGGTGTTTTTTTATGCCTATTAAAGGTAAAATTGTCGGAAATATTCATATTAACGTATGCAAAACTTTAGAAGGTTCTACTTTCTTTTATCTTCAAGCAGATAATAAAAAAGTAGTCCCTGTGCTTGATTTTATTGAAGATCGTTTAAATATTTTTAAAGATTAACTGATAATTTGACTTTCATTACGCTTGTAATTAATTATATATGCAAACTCATTTCTTTCTTAGTTATGAGTTTGCTTTTTTATCTATTTTGTTTTAGACAATTTGCGTGTAACTTCTTGCTTTTTTCCTATCTTTATTGTATGATTATCAAAAATGAAAGAGGGATTTTATGCGAGAACCTAAAGTATATGAAA
>CANPIH010000096.1 GCA_947574085.1 uncultured Mycoplasmatota bacterium
CTATTTTATTTTTTAATTATATTCTAACATTTCTATTTTTTCGAAGCCTTTTATCTTATTAAACAATGGTACTTGATACTGAATATCATTGTTTAATATTCGATCAAATTAATTACTATCATAATATTATCAATGTAATTCTCTTTAATATTACATTTTATTGATGTTTGTATTGTCATACTTAATAAATCTTTATACTCTTTTTTAACTTTCAAATTTAAAAACTATTCTCCGCTATCAAATTCTAATTGATTATAATTCACAAATATATTAATTGTTTTATTGTTCTTTGAATGTAGAAGTTTTAATGTTTTTGTCTTTATTTCTATAAATTTGATTTGCAAAATCAAACGCCTGCCTTATGATATATACAATTTAGTTTTTCTAATTCAATATTCTTTCTCTATCTAATCTATAAATATTTATATTTGACAAATAAAAATGACTCCTTTTTACAAATTATACATGACACACAGCATTTGCATTAATACTATCAATTACATCTTTTATGTCTATCCATACTGATGTATCTGAAAAAACATCTACAATACTTCCCCGATCAGTAAATGGGGAGTCTTGTAAAACTGAAAAATCTTTCATAATTCCATTTCTAACAATATATTCTATAATTTGATTAACAAAATAAATCTGATTACTATTTAGATTATTATCATTTAAAAATTCTGAAAAAGCCTCTTTTGCAACTTCTAAATCTAAACCAACAATTTCTCTTACAAATTCACCTAATGGTTTTTCACCGTATTCAGCGTAGTATTCTTCTTTTGTACCTAAATCACACCATAAAATATCTTCTAATTCTTCTATATCCTTACTATTAAGTAATTCATTTCTTTTAATTTTTCTAATGACAGAATCATCTTGTTGATGCTGTCTAATATAAAATTCAACTTTTGCCTTATAATTTTTTAAATCATCATTTTCTAACTCGGATTCTTTCCAATCAACAGACAGGATATCATCATTTAAAGTTGTTTCATACATAATTATTGATTTTGGGATATATTTTATTAAATTTCTTATATTCTCTCTTATCATCTCAAAATCATTAATATCAGCCCAATCAAGATAATCAGTATTCAATATTTTATGTATTAATTCTGATTGAATTTGAATTTCAGGTATATTTGCAACCCCTGCAATTCCTTTTACTTTCTTTAATAAATCTGCACGTGCTTTATTATACTTCTTTCCTGATAGATATGCTAATTCAATCCCATACATTAAAGCATCAAAACGTACTGCTGAAATCTCATCATCTTCTGGAATAATCAAAGGAGCAACTTCTTCACTGATAAATAACGTATCTTCATATGTTAAAGAATTATAGTTATGATTATCTATATATCTATCAACGTACTTCAAATGTTGCCTAACTGCAAAATTTTCTCGATCTAGTTCTTGAATTTTAACCACCATTTCATCTATTAATCTTTTTCTAAACTGCTTTAAATCGTCAGTTTGATAGTTCACATCTTGTAATTTATAAACAATTTGAAATTTTAATGAAAAGATAGCACCTTGTATCGCTATCATATTTGCTGAGGCTTTACCCTTATCCATTCTAAAAAATTCAAAATTCCCACAGAAATCAAAAATATAAAACTTATTTTTATCTTTACCATCAATAAGATATGGACATAATCTTGTCCCTCTACCTATCATTTGCCAAAATTTAGCTTTACTCATTACTCTCTTAAAGAAAACTAAATTTACAACTTCTGGTACGTCAATACCAGTATCCAGCATATCTACTGAAATAGCAATTTGTGGTAATTTATTTGCGTCAGAAAACTCATCAATAGCACTTTGAGCATAATTAATATAATTATCTATGACCTTTGCATAGCCATTTAAATGTGGATATAGTTTATTAAACACTTCATATATTTTCTCAGCATGTCTATGATTTTTTGCAAAAATAACTGTTTTTCCAATCTTTTGCCCATAATCAATATATATTCCATTTTTCATTAATATTTCTAAAGCTTTTTTTATAGTATCGTCATTAAAAACCCACGAATTAATAGCTGTGGATTCTATTTTTTCAGGTAAATACCCATCTTCAGTTGTAAAAGTAGCTTCATACTCCTGTTTATCCTCTTCAGATAATTCATCATAAGTAATTCCATTATCAATAAATTTAAGACTTGTTTCTACAGATAAATAATCAACTAAATATCCATCCTTAACTGCCTGTGATAATTCATACCCATATGTAGGAACTCCGTCATCTAAATCAAACATTTCATATGTATTTTTTTCCACCTCATCTTTAGGAGTGGCTGTCAACCCAACAATAAGACTATCAAAATATGTAAAAATATCTTTATATTTATTATAAATAGACCTATGAGCTTCATCACAAATAATCAAATCAAAATGACCACATGTATACAATTTTTTTTCTTCATATTTTACAGAATCTATACAATTCGTCATTGTTTGATATGTAGAAAAAACAATACGTGCATTATAATTATCTTTATCTTCTACTAAATTAGTTACAGACATTTCAGGTAGCATATTTACAAAACTTCTTTTAGCTTGTGTTACAAGTGAATTTCGATCCGCCAAAAAAAGAATATTTTTAATCCAGCCAGCATTTACTAAAACTTTAACCAATCCAATAACTGTTCTCGTTTTACCAGAACCTGTTGCCATAACAAGTAATGCCTTTCTTCTATTTTTATTTTCAAAGCTTTCACATACTGCTTTAATAGCGCTCTGCTGATAATATCTTCCCGCAATATTTAAATCCACTCCAATATTATTTAATTTTCCCTTCATTTTTCTAAGATTATAAAGTTTTTCTAAATCCCTTTTTGAATATATTGCTGCAACTTTTCTTTCTGGATACTGATAATCATCAATTCTTGTATCAAATCCATTTGTTAAAAACACAATCGGGCGTCGTCCATATTTCTTTTCTAACAAATCAGCATATAATTGAGCCTGTCTACGCCCCCTTGAAGGATCAACACAAGTTCTCTTTGCTTCAATAACTGCAAGTGGCTTATGAGAATCATCAAATAAAACATAATCAACATACCCAACTTCACTTTTATTAGGCATACCATATAATTTAACTTCATTTATCCAATCTTTTCCTTCAATCCATCCTGCATCTCTAAGCATAGAATCTATATATAATTTTCTTGTTTTAAACTCACTTAATTCTAATGGCTTTGGAACAAAATTTTGCTTTTGTTCTTCTCTTCGCAATGTCAATTCTTTCTTTAATTTTTGATTTTCTTTAATAAGTTCTTCTAATTTAATTTCAGTTATTTTATTTTCTAATATTAATTCTTTTGTTTCTGTATTTAACAATGATTTATCATAACTTCTTTCCTTGTATACATCACTATAACAACAAGAAATAAAATCCATGAAATAAAATAAATTCTCTAAACATAATTTGGCAACATCATCAGAAATCTTTTTATTATCGTGTGCTGCCATATTTCCATTAATACGTATAAAATTTAAACGTTTGTATAAATTATCATCTATAATGTCTTGAAAATCTTCTGAACGCATTAAACTACATAATGTACTTTGATATGGTGTTTTTAAGTCTTCATCAACTGAATACATCCATTTAATCGCTATTTCCATTGCTCTACGACAATTTAATATACATGTTGCCGCATCAATTTGGTAGCTTCTTTCTGCAATAATAACAGCATCAGCAAAACTATTAAACTTAGGTTCATTTTTTAAATAATCAAAATTAGTCATTTTATTTTCACTCCTTCCATTAAAAATTTACATATTACTTTCTCATTCATAAATTTTGATTTATCGACCTGTCTAACAAAACCCACAAATTGATTTTGAAGCTCAGTTGGTGGAACAAGAACTGGAAAATTCTTTATCATGTTCAAATTTAAATTAGGTTGATTTCCACCTTCAGCCAATCCTCTTAATTTATTATAAGAAAATTGAAAATAATACCACATATATTCCATATTTATATTAGTAGTTGACAATAAGCAAGCACAAGCTTGATTCGTTGAAGAAGCAATATCTAAAAAAGCAGTCATTCCTCTTGTTTTACCTTGACCATACATTGCAATTAATATCGACTTTGCAGGTATAATCTTTGCCGAAGAATTTTCCAATCCTTCCTTAGTAATACATTCTTCAATAATAGAAAGATGATTATTTTGTAATTCGGTTGTTTTTACCCATGGTATAGTTCCATTCTCCCAATATTCTGTTTTTTTACGATTAGGTGTTCCCCCACTATAAACAGTTGTTAAATTTTTTACATTTAAATATGGATACATTCTATTTTCATGTATAGAACCAAACATCTCGACAAATCGGGCTTTAATAAGTTCATCTAACAATTCTAATTCCA
>CANPIH010000097.1 GCA_947574085.1 uncultured Mycoplasmatota bacterium
AAATGGTAGCCTGTACGGGTTTCGAACCCGTGAATACCACCTTGAGAGGGTGGCGTGTTAAACCCCTTCACCAACAGGCCAAAAACAGATGCTATTAAAACAATAGCATCTTAAGTCTATCATAAAAATTCGTTTTTTACAATCCTTTCTATTTAACTATAAAAGCACTGACAACAGGCCTTGTCCTATGCTCTCCGCTTCCATTTACAATATCATTAATATAGCAATATTCTTTTCTACAATGTGATTTCATTTCTTTTTCTGTGATATATTGTTGCGCTTGTTCTTTTGGCAAAACCATTACACTAGAAGTACCTCCATCTAAATTAGCTGCATTGATGGCACCATAATTGTATAATATATTCATTAAATCTACTAAAGTGGCCCCAGGATTTTGAATCGTTCTTCCATCCAAAACCAACATTAGAACAATTCCGTCTTTTCTTTGACCAATTGCTGTTCTAGGGGCGTATCCCCATCCTCCATTTCCACTTGTAATCGATTTTTTTCCATTAACAATTAAAAATGGACGGAAGGATACAGCGTCTCTTACACCTTTTTCTAAAGCTTCCTCTGCATTCATTTTACCTAAAAAAAGTTTATGCTCCTTTGTAAACCCTATAATTCCTCCAAAAGAACCATATTGAGAGTCAGATAAAACCTTATTGTTTTGAATTAAAACACCTTCTGGAATTCCTCCTGTTCCTTTTTGGTTTTGATCCAAAAATCCTCCCCCATTAATAGCAAGATATGCTTTATTTTCTGATGCCATTTCTGTTACATACTGTCCCACCTCATTTAAATGTTTAGTTGTTGCAACACTAATTCTGGATGGATCATAAATGACTGCCAAATAGCCTTTATAATTTTTATCAGAAATTGGAATAATCTTATAAGGCTTCTTTAAGTTTTCTAGCGTAAATATTTCTCTTTCGTACTCATTTTCATAAGAATCTTTATTAAAATTTTCACGAAGATGAATTAAATTTAAATCAATATCTTCTAAAAGTTCAATCAACTGATTATCTTCTAAAACTTTTTCAATTTCTTCTTCACTATAAAACCAAGTTGCTAGATATTTATGACTCATAGTAGCCATGGCTGATGGAACTAGCCAGTTACGAAACCATTTAATTGGACTATAAAGAAGAAGTAAAAAAGTACTACTCCCTATTAGTTCTAATGAAAGAAAAAGAATAAAAATAATTTTTTTAGACTTTGACGTTTTTTCTCTATTTTTTTTAATTTTAAACAGCATGACTAAATTTACGAAAAGATATAGAAGTAAAAAAGAAAAAACAAAACAGAGACTATAATGTATAGGTTTTATTATAAGTTCATTACTATGAAACCCTATAACAAAAAATACAAGACATACCGGGAACAAAATACTTGCTACCACAAGAACAACTCTATTTATTTTACTAGAATATTTCATTGATATCATCCTTTTTCTTTTCTGTTCTTTATAATATCATAAATAAATTTATTTGTATATTTAAAAAAAGATTCAAACGTTTATCTCGATTTTCCTAACGAGTCTTCATGAGTAGTATTTAAACGTTTTAAATCTTTTTCTGAGATTTGAATAACTTTTCCACAACATGGAGAAAAATTTTTATTCCCATACACAATCCATATTATATTCTCATTTTTTAAATCTTCTTTAGGCATATTTCCAAACCCAATAATTCCATCCGTAAATACAATTTTATTAATTTCTTTTTTCGCAGTAAAAGATCGTACCGCCAAATCCCAGTCTTGTGTCCAAGCAAAGTGAGAAGAATTTTCAGGAATTTCAAAATTATCAATATCTTTCGTTGATTTGATTTCTTTCCATCCCCAAAATTTTTCGTTAAAACATCCTACTTTTAATTTTGAATAAGAAAAAATGTTTTTTACGATTCTTAAGAATGCTTTTACCAATTCTAAACTAACAGATCCTGAAATATCAATCTGAACTTCCGTTTCACATTCTTCTTCTAAATCCGTTTCTTCTAAGCGATACGCATAATTATTTTCTGCTATACTTCTTCGGTGGCTCCAAAAAGTTTCTTCTTTTTCACTTTCTTTACGGAGCAAAAGTTCCCAATTTATTGTTTTTTCACTTTCGCCAACATTTCCTAGTACCATAGAAGAAGACTTTTCTTCTTTCTTTTTTAAAACTCGTTCTTTCATTTGTTTATAATTTTGTTTGGCTTTTTGAAGTCGTTCTTGTCTATTTTCTGAAAATTCTTGATTTTCTTTTATTTCTTCAAACTCAAAATTATAATCTAATTGCTCTTTTGCTTTTACAAACGCATCTTCCCATAAACTATGATCACTTCCCGCAAACTCTTTTTCATTGGATTGATTTTTCTTTTCTTTAATTAAAATCTCATAAAGTTCATTCGCTGAATAATTAAGTGCATCTGGAATATTCACATATCCTTGCTTTATTTTAAATCCATCTCTTTCTAAATTAGCATTGATTATGGCATCGGTTGCTTCGTTCCATACATCCAAATTTCTTTTTTTCTTATTATATTCTAAACGAAAAGGATGCAAAAATTTATTGTGCATTAACTCATGTGCTATTAAAAACAATCGATCGTTTTCATTCAATGTTTTTAAATAATTTGGATCAATATATATTTTTTTACCATCTGTTGCAGCCGTATGATATTTTAAATGTTCATTAAATTCAAAAGAAGTATTCGCAATGTTACTTCCAAAATTAGGATATTTTAAAAGTAATAATTGAATTGTCTCTTCTAATAATTTTTGTTCTTCCTTCATAAGTCTCCTAAAAAGCAGCAACACTAAAATGATACAAATCTTCTGAAATATTTTTTATATTTTCTCGACTTTGAATAGTAAAGACAACAATTACATTTTCAGGAAGCGTATAGCCATGAAATTCACGATTTTTTATCAAATTTATAAAACGATTTTGTTCTTCTTTTTTAATTTGATCTATTAAACGAATAACAAAATATGTGATACTCCCATTACTTGAAACTCGATCCAATTGTTTTTGAAAAAGAGGTTCGCCAAAAGGAGTTCCAATCAAATAAGGATCTTTTATTTTGGCATCCATAAACACCGTTTGACCTAAATCCCTATAAAACTCGTCCAATATAATAACACACGTACTATTTACTCCCTGTTGTAATTCAATTAATTCTTTATTCATCGGCTAACACCTTCTTTTATTTCTAACGATGCCATATTTTCTCGTTCTTTTAATTCATAAATAAGTTCCATTCGTTTTTCATCTTTTCCAATCCAACACAAATCGTATAAATCTCGATATTCAGGATCACAATATTTTTTTATAAATTTCCGACATTCCGCCACTTCCAATTCGTTTGCAAACAAAAGTGCAGAAACCAAAGCGTATCTTTCGTTACTATCTCTAGGTAAATCAGCTTGAGTGTAATTTTTATTAACTACATCTTCCACTGAAAGTGTCATTTGATTGTAATAAGAAAAAAATTCTTCTGCCCAATACTCACGAAGCTTAGTGTGTATTGAAATTTCTAAAATATCTTCTACATCTTTTCCACTATATTTTCCAGCTTTTAAATTTTTTTCAAAAAGATAAAGTGTGTTAGAAATGGAAACCCATCCACGAGGATCATTGGTTCTTCCTTTGCATTCCCATTTATCTAATTGCTCTTCTCCTACTTCTGGTTCTTCATAAAAGTAGGAAATATCTTCTATTCTTTCACTTTTTCCAGTGCTTAAATACTTAGACAAAATATAATGGATAACCTGAGGGTGAACTTTGTTTGGTATAGCGAATTCAAAAAGCCATTCTCCAACCTTCGGCTCCATATCAAAAATGTGATCAAAACGTTTTTCTAATGGTTCAGCAAGATCTTGTGCAATGTTAGAGTATTTTTTTTGATTCCCCGTTGCCACAAAAACGACATTTTCCGGAAGTTTTAAACCTTCATTCATTTCTATCAAACGATTCAAAACCAAAGTATAAACAAGTCCTTGTACTGTTGGCTTTACATTTAGTAGTTCATCTAATAGAAGAACAATCTTTTTTTCACTTTTTTTACTTCTTTCATACAAAGTATCAGCTAAATCATTTAAATTTTGGATATTTTCTTGAATTAATTTTTTTTCTTCTTTACTTGCACATCTCAACATAGCTTCTTTGTAAAAATCTGGAGGTATACTTTGACCTGTTTGTAGGTTTATAGATCCAACTACTTTTTCTGGAAACATATTGTTTGTTAATTTCAGATAAATTAAATCAGGATAAAGTGATTTTATTCTTTCTGTCTTTCCAATTCCAGATGGTCCACGCAAAAGTACAGATTGTCCTGATTCAATCCAATTGTGTAT
>CANPIH010000098.1 GCA_947574085.1 uncultured Mycoplasmatota bacterium
TGCAAGATATAGGACTGATGAAAAGGGTAAGAGAAACATTTCCTAATTTAGAAATTCATGCGTCTACGCAAATGCATATACACAATAAAGAACAGCTAAAAGTTTTAGAAGAATTAGGAATAAAAAGAGTTGTTTTGGCAAGAGAACTATCTTTGAAAGAAATTAACACTTTAAATACACATTTAGAAATAGAAGCATTCATTCATGGTGCTTTGTGTATAAGTTATTCTGGACAATGTTTGTTTAGCAGTTTGCTTTTAGGAAGAAGTGGAAATCGTGGTTCCTGTGCAGGAATTTGTCGCCTTCCTTTTACACTTATTAAAAATGAAACAGAAGAAATAAAAACCGAAGGAGATTATTTATTAAGTCCTAAAGAATTAAGTACTTTAGAACATTTTAAAGAAATTATGGAATCTAATATTTTTTCTTTAAAAATAGAAGGTAGAATGAAAAGTCCAGCTTATGTAGCTTATGTAACAGGACTGTATCGTAAGTTAATAGATTCTTATTTAGAAGGAAAACCTTTAGAAATAACTAACAAAGAAATAGAAAATTTAAAAGTATTATTTAATCGAGGTTTTACAAAAGGACATCTATTTTCATCTCAGAAGGAAGAACTTATGAACATAAAAGCTTCTAATCATCAAGGAATTTATTTAGGTATGGTTGTAGAAGTTAAAGAAAAGAAAATAAAAATAAAGTTAGATGCGGATTTGCATCAAGAAGATGGCATTCGTTTTCCCTATGAAGATAAAGGACTTATGGTAAATTTTTTATACAATGAAAAAGGACTTTTAATAAACAAAGCAAGTAGAGGAGACATTGTATATATAGACAATAAGATTGGCTTAAAACAGAAAGGAAAAGTTTTAAAAACGGTTGATATTTATTTAGAAAAAAAACTGAAAAATTTTGAATTTAAAAAAATTCCAATTACTTTTAGAGTAATAGCTTTGCTAAATAAACCGCTTAAAATTGTAGTCTCAGATGGAAAAACTGAGATTAAAAAAGAAGGAACTAAGATTGTAAAAGCTAAAAACTTCGAAACAACAGAAGAAATAATTAAAGAAAAAATTGATACACTTGGAGAGAGTCCATTTATTTTAAAAAGTATAGATATTCAAAAAGATAATAATATTTTTATACCAATGAGCAATTTAAAAGAAATGCGTCGCAAGTTGGTAGAAGAATTAATAGCTAATCGAGAAAATGCAGTACCACATCCATTTGTAGAAAACATTGTAGAAAATGATAAAAAAGAAAACAATAAAGAAAAGATGATTTATTTTCATGTTTTAGTACGAAAGGAAGAACAGTTAAAATATTGTTTAACAAAAAGAATCTCCTCTATTTATGTAGATGACGAACAACTATATGAAAAATACAAGAGTTATAAAAATGTCTTTTTACGCCTTAGTCGAATAAAAAGCCATTTTAAAGAATATCAAAAACAACAACTGCTTGTGGGTGAAATAGGATCTCTTTATAAATATGGGAAAGAAAATACTGTAATAACTGATACTTTTATAAATGTTTCCAATTCTTTTTCAGTTGCATATTTAGAAAGTTTAGGTGCTAAGCGCATAACTTTATCAATTGAAAGCACTCTTGAACACATAAAGTGTTTATGTAAAAATGTAAAAAATACAAGCAATATAGAAGTAATTATTTATAGTAAACCAGAAGTAATGATAATGAAATATTGTCCATTAAATATGATAATCAATAAAGATAAAGTTTGTAAAGTATGTTTAACTAAAGATAAATATTTTTTAAAAGATCGAAATAATAAACTTTATTATATTTTAAATAACAATAATGATCATGTAACGCATTTATTTTACTATAAAAATATAGATTTTAGAGAATCAATTGACCAACTAAAAGAAATAGGCATTAAACATTATAGGTTAGAATTCTTGGAGGAAACTCCAAAAGAAATAGAGTCAATACTTTGTAAAATTACCTGATGTAAAATTTTAGTAAACAAAAGTAAAAGTAAAGTAAAAAATATTTATAACTTTACTTTTTTTTGTTATATTATTAATAGAATAAAAAGGAGTGATTGTTGTGAAGGCACCAAAAGTTTTAGAAGGTATAAAACCTGCTCATATTGGATGTACAAAAGAGGATATTGCACCTATTGTAGTTATGCCTGGAGATCCTCTACGTGCAAAATATATTGCAGACAACTTCTTGAGAGATGCAAAACTTGTGAATGATACAAGAAATATGTTTGCTTTTACGGGATATTATAAAGATATTCGAATCACAGTTATGGGAAGTGGTATGGGTATGCCTAGTATAAGTATCTATGCTTTTGAATTGTTTTACTTTTTTGGAGTAGAGAAAATCATTCGTGTAGGAAGTTGTGGCGGATTAATACCAGAGTTAAATATTTCTGATATAGTTGTGGCGGATATGGCTTATAATGAAGGAAGCTTTGCATATGCTTATAACGGAGACCCTACGCATTTGGCTTTAGCAAACAAAGAATTGAATCAAAAAATTCTAGATTCAGCTAGAGAATTAGGAATTAATCCGAAGACAGGTACTATCAATACAACAGAGAATTTTGATTTTTACAGTGATTTTCAATCTGTTTTGAATAGGATCCCTAAGAACATTCATGTTATAGCAGCTGAAATGGAAGCATTTGCCTTATTTCATATTGCAGATTCTTTTGAAAAACAAGCCTCTTGTATCTTAACTGTAGTAGATAGTAAATTTAGTAAGAATTTTATGAGTCAAGACGAACGTGAAAAATCTCTAAATGAATCTATTATTTTAGCCTTAGAATCAATCATTAAATAAGAAAACCTTTTGGTTTTTTTATTTGCATTCTTTTTTTTGTAAAAGATATAAATTTGGCAAAACTAATGACATTTTTTCCTTTTTTGTAACCTGTTTTTTTATTTTTTTTCATTAATTTTCAAAATTAGCAATTTGCGAGTTTCTATTTTCTTTGCTATTTTTGGAATCAGAAAGGAGGAAAGATATGAATCAGGTTATATTAGTTGGAAGATTGTGTCAAGATCCCGAAATTATAAATACAGATGCAGAAAGAAAAAGAAGCATTGTCACGATTGCTATTAATCGTCCATTTAAAAATAGTGAAGGAATTTATGAAACCGATTTTATTCGATGTGTTTTATGGAATAATATTGCTTTGAATACTTTTGAATATTGTCATTCTGGAGATGTTGTGGGAATAAAAGGCAGACTTCAAACAAGAAATTACGAAGATGAAGAAAAAAATAAGAAATTTATAATGGAAGTAATTGCAGAAAAAGTAACTTTTTTATCTTCAAATACTAAAAATTCGGAAAAAGAAAGTAGTGATTAACATATAGTTAATTAGGTGATTTTTTTGAAAAAATTATATAAACCCATAGGTATTTTTGCAATTATGCTTTTTAGTTTTTATTATACGGAGAGGATTGCTATTTTAATGCAAAATAAAAGTCCTATTATGCAAAATATAACGGAAGTTGAAGAAAATTATATGGTAAGTGCTGTAAACGCTAATGTAGATCAAAATTATATTATTCCAGGAATAATGGGAAGAATGGTCAATAAATCAAAAAGCTATGTCAATATGAAAGCATTTGGAATTTTTAACGAATATTATTTGGTTTTTGATGATATTAAACCAGAAATTTCTTTAGAAGATAATAAAGATAAAATTATTAAAGAAGGAAACAAAAATAAAAAAGCTATTGCTTTTCTATTAGAAGATGGAAATGAAAATATTAAAAAATATTTAAAAGAAAACAAAATTTCAGCAGACCTATTAATTCAAGAAAAAACGTATGAAAATAACAATTTTTTTGAACAAATTAATAATGATAAAGAAAAATATAAAAATGTAGAGAGTTTATTAAATAAAAATAATCAAAATCAAAATCTATGTTATGTAAAAAATATAGATAAAGAATATTGTACAAAAGAAAAAAAATACTTGATAGAAGAAACTTTTTTTCTAAATGGGCAAAATATAGTGGAAGTCAAAAATAAAATAAATAGTGGGGCTATTATTTTAATTAAAAAAGAAGCAGTACTTGACCATCTTAAATTATTAGTAAAAGAAATTAACTTTAAAGGCCTAAAAATAATTCCTATTAGTGAGCTAATCACCGAAAAAAGTTAAAAAATTGAAGTTATCTTTCTGTAAAAATTGTTTCTTAAAAAGAAACATTTTTTTAGTCAAACAACCAAAAAAATGCTAAAATAAAAACAAGAGGAAAAACAAATGAATGTACAATTAAAAGAAATCTTATTAGAAAAAGCGATCCATGGAGAACT
>CANPIH010000099.1 GCA_947574085.1 uncultured Mycoplasmatota bacterium
TTTCCAAGTTTTACTAAAGCATTCATTTTGCTTGTCAAATCATTTGCTTTATTAGCCATTTTGCTTAACTCATGAATTCCACTTTTGTTAAATTCTTTAATTCCATCGTTGAAATCATTCATTCCTTTGTTTAAAGTCTTTGCACCATACGCTAACTCTTCCATCTTTTCGTTTAAAACCGCAACACCGTTATAAAGTGATTTGGTTCCATTTGCTAGTAGAGAAGCTCCAGACTCTAATTTCTTTAAACTAATAAGCAAAGTATCCAACATCGTTGTATTTGACAAATTTTCATAACATTTTTCCAAAGCCTCATTCGTAAGTGCCAATTGTGTATCTGGTTGAATTGCAAGCAATTGTTTGTTGCCTTCTATAAGTTTTGCGACTTGCTCCAACTCTGGATTGTTTTTAATACTTTCTTTTGTTTTTTCTAAAGTCGTAATTATTAAATTCAAACTTTCTTCTAAATTTAGATTCCCTTTTTTTATTTTTTCTAAATTTTCAAAAACTAGGTTCAAATTTTTAGATATTTCCTTACTCCCTGCACTTATAGTTTCCATCCCATTTACAATTTTTTTAGAACTATCTTCAATGGTATTCATAGAATCTTGTAGTTTTTCCACATTTTCATACAACTCACTCATCTTATCCAATAAACTTATATCACTTTTTTCTAATAATTTTGGAGTCATGATGGAGTATATAGTAGGTAGTTCAAATTTTTCTGTATTCAATTGTATCGTAACGGTATCAAAATTTTTTAATTCCACCAAATCGAAACTTTCGTACAATCCAGGAGAGGATAAACCCACTACGATGGATTTATTTCCATTATCAATCACACGACCATTTTCAATTTCTAAATTGCTTACAGAATCGTTATTAAAAACGGTACCCATTACAACCAAAAATGGTGTATAAATTTCTTCGGTTTTTCCATTTATTTTGCGTAGAAACTTTAACTTGTTTTTGTATTTAATTTCTATTTTGACATGTCCTTTTTTACCTATTAATTCTTCTAAAGAAACTTTTCTTCCATCTAATGTATAGGTAATGGTTGCTGAAACAGGAAGTTCTTTGGTTGATGTTCCTTGATAAAAAATACTATTTCCATTGCTTTGCCAAGTAAGTTTCGTTTGATCTTTTTCAAAGGTATGATGGCTATTCGTATTAATGATATTTTCTAAATCTGAATAATCCACCAACTCTTGTTTACCTTCTTTATTAATTAAATGTTCATTCACCACAATGTTTTTTGTTGTTCCATCGCTATTCAATTTGGCGTAAACGGTCTCTTCTTTATTTAATGCTGAAACTGTAAGAGGTACAAGGGCAAGAAACATTATAAAAATAGCGGGAATTCTTTTTTTCGTTTTTTTCATTTTTATCACTTCTTTCTTATAAGTTGTTTTTAAAATTAAAGAATCAAAGAGTAACAAGATGGAAGGAAGTACAGTTAAGACAACTACCATACTGATGATAGCTCCGCGAGAAATTAGATTACACAAAGCTCCAACCATCTCCAAATCGGAATACAATCCAACACCAAAAGTAGCTGCCAAGAAACACATTCCACTTACAAAGATAGAACCATTACAATAATTTAAAGTGTTTAACATGGCTTTTTGCTTTTCTAGTCCACTTTTTCTTAATTGCATATAATGAGTCGTCATTAAAATAGCGTAATCAATCGTGGCACCTAATTGAATAGTTCCAAGAACAATAGGAGCAACAAATGGCAAAACAATACCCCCAAAATAAGAAATAGACATATTGAAAAAGATAGCAAATTCAATGGTCAAAATAAGGAGAATTGGTAAACTAAAGGACTTTAAAACCAATAGCATTATCATAAGAATACAAATGATAGAAGATGTGTTTACGTTTTGAAAATCTTCATCACTTATGGTTACTAGATCTTTCATCAAAGGTCCTTCTCCTGCTAAAATAGCTTCGGTATCGTATTTGGATAAAATATTATTTACCCTACCCACTTGTTGATTGAGTTCTTCACTTGCAATCTCATATAAAGAATTAACAAGCATCATTTGATAGTGATCACTTTCAAAAACATTTACCAATTCTTTAGGCAACATGTTTTTGGTTAGCCCTAAGCTTTCTAGTTTGGAAAAGGAAAGAACAAAATCAATACCTTCCAAACTTTCCAATTCTTTCACCATTTCTTCAACGACTTCCGTTTTTAAGTCTTTACGATACAAAATAATCTCTGGAGAAACAATGTTGAATTTTTCTTTTAATTCATTATTCGCTACAATGCTATCTAAAGTATTGGGTAAACTTTTATCAATTTTATAGTAAACGTCTACTTTGGAATTGGCAAGATACGTTGGAATAAACAAGATTAAAAATAGAATAAAAATTTTTTTATGATGTTTTACAACAAGGAAATTCAATTTTTCAAAAGGAAGAATTATTGGTTTGTGTTTTGTTTTTTCTATCCATCGATCAAAAAATAACAATAAACTTGGAAAAAGGGTTAACACACAAACAACACCTAAAAATACGCCTTTTGCCATAACAAGTCCCAAATCTTTTCCTAAAGATAAGTTCATGGTAACAAGTACTAAAAATCCTGCAATCGTCGTTAAAGAACTTCCTGTTACCGATGTAAATGTATCTACAATCGCTTCTTGCATAGCCTCTAAATTTTTAAGTCCATTTTTTTTCTTCTTCTCATAGGCGTGGTATAAAAAAATAGAAAAATCGGTAGTGACTCCGAGTTGCAATACGGCAACCAAAGCTTTTGTGATATAAGAAATCTCGCCAAAAATAACATTACTTCCTAAGTTAAAGAGTATGGATATACCTATATTGAATAAAAGTAAAATTGGTACAACATAAGAATCCAATGATAACTCCAAAACCAGTAAACAAAGTACTACGGCAATCACAACATAAATTAATATTTCACTTTCAGATAAATCCATTGTATCGAGTACCAATGCACTCATTCCGCTAATTTGTACATCCTTACTTATTTCCTTCATTTCTCTTATAGCGTTAATTGTTTTTAGAGAAGATGTGGACTCTGTAAACGTTACAAATAACAAATCTGTGTTCTCTTTGTGTAAGTGTTCTATGATTTCTTTTGGTAAAAAATCAAGAGGAATATTCGTTCCTAATCCATCATAGATAGAAAAAACTTTACGTACCCCGTCAATCTTTTGAAACTTTTCTTCTAAAGATAAAATTTCTTTACTAGGAACATTTTTAGAAAGAACTACTGTATAAGCCCCCATCCCAAATTCATCGGTTAATAGTTTTTGCCCTTTTACGGTTTCAATTTCTTCTGGCAAATAGACCAAAATATCATAATTGATTTTGGTTAATTTTATACCCACAAATGACAAAACCATCATAATAAGAGAAATTAATAAAATCGTGTTTTTTCTTTTACAAATCTTTTCTGCTAGTGTTTTCATAAAAACCTCCATTCGTCTACTCATTTTATGTGTTTTTTTGCATTTTTACACCAACAAAAATTATAAATACGTTGGTTATCTTACACTTTTTTTAAAACGTAGGTATAAATAAACTACATTTTGTATGTTATCTTTACAAATATTAAAAATAAGGTATACTTTTAAGTAAGGTGATTTTATGAATAAAAAAGATTTACGCGTCGTAAAAACCAAAAATATTTTATACAATACTCTTCTAAGTTTAATGAAAGAAAAGACATTTGAAGAAATAAAAGTTTCTGATATTTGTAGTAGCGCTTTAATCAATCGCTCTACTTTTTATGCTCATTACGAAGACAAATACGAATTATTTGCCGATTGCATCAATAATTTAAAAAACGCTTTGATTGCTGAATTAGAAAAAAATCAAAATATATCCAATACCAAAGAATACTATCTAGAAATGATTAAAATTTTTTTAAATCATATAGAAAACAAAAGAGAAGAATATACAAGCATTATGATAAACAATCGTAACAGCATTACCATGGATATCGTTTATGACTGTTTGGATCAAGATATCATCGCCCATTTAAGTAAAGAAAGCTATATAAAAAAAGAAGTTCCTGAAGAAATTCTTGCAAAATTTTATTTGGGTGCTGTAGTTAGTATAGGTCTTGAATGGCTTCGCGACCCTAAAAAATACACTAAAGAAGAAATGATCTATTATTTATCTATTTTAATTCCAAACCAATTAAATGCCATATAAAAAGTCTCCAAATAGAATTAGAGACTCATAATTTTATCTTTTACTTTTT
>CANPIH010000100.1 GCA_947574085.1 uncultured Mycoplasmatota bacterium
ATCGGTGCTACTATGGCTCGTAAAATGGCCAGTTTAAACTATAATATAGCTCTTAACTATTTAAAAAGCGAAGAAAAAGCACAAGAGTTAAAAGCCGAAATAGAAAATACTTTTGGAACTCAAGTACTACTTTTACAAGGTGATATTGGCTCCGAAGAGACTGTAAAACGAATGGTAAAAAAAACAATTGATGCGTTTGAGCGTATTGATTGTTTAATTAATAACGCTGCTTTGTGTCAAGATAATTTTTTTCATGAAAAAACAGGAAAAGAATTTGAAAACGTATTAAATACCAATTTAGTAGGCACTTTTTTAACTTGTAAATACGTAGGTATGGAAATGAAAAAACAAAAATCTGGTAGAATTATTAATATTTCGTCTACAAATGGAATCGATACCAATGAAGTGTATTCTATGGATTATGATGCATCTAAAGCAGGGGTACTTTCTTTAACGCATAATTTTGCAAAAGCTCTTGCCCCTTTTGTTTTGGTAAATGCAGTGGCTCCAGGTTGGGTAAATACAGAATCTGTTTTAGAAATGAATCCTACGTATTTAGAAAGCGAAAAGAAAAAGTGTATGTTAGAACGTTTTGGAGAACCAAAGGAAATAGCAGAAGTGGTGGCATTCTTAGCAAGTGATGAAGCTAGTTACATTAATAATACAATTATCCGAGTAGATGGAGGATTAAAATGAATCGAGCGATTGCCATTATTCCAAATGAAATGCTTTTAAATGCTAGTCCTGTTATTAAAGATGTTCGAGATGATGAATACCATGGAATGAAAATTGAAGATTTTTCTAATTTTTATAATTTAGGGATTACTTCCGAAAGTTTAGGAATCGAAAAAGGATTTTATGGTGGCATGGTTTGGCAGGAAGCACTAACTTCTCTTGGCCATGCTGTTGTTTGTTTTGGCTTCCCAATGGTTGTGTATCTTCCAAAAAGATTTTCAAGCGGACAAAAGAAATGGTTTTTGGATTACAAAACTTTTTTCAATAAACATAAAAAAATATTATCAATTGTGCAAGTGGATGAATTTTCAAATGTTCTTGTGAAATATGGTCCTGAAGTGGAAATAGATAAATTTAAAATTCTTTATTCTCTTATAGAAAAAGAGCCAATTTTAGAAAGTAGTGATTTAAAAAGATGAAATGGAATAATTTATTAAACGTTAGTGAAAAAGTAGTAGAGTTAGCCGATACTTGTGAAAAGGAATTGGTAAGTGTTTTTAAGTCGATTGATGAGATATGTGAATACAATTCAATAAAAGTTATGAAAACGTTTTGGGAGTGTGAACTGAGCGAAAATGCTTTTCATGGTTCTACAGGGTATGGATACAATGATATCGGTAGAGATACAATAGAAAAAATTTTTGCAACCATTTTTAAAACCGAATCGGCTTTGGTAAGAAGTCAAATGGTAAGTGGTTCTCATGCTTTATCTACTACTCTTTTTGCTCTTTTACGTCCAAAGGATTTATTTTTATCCATTACAGGACTTCCTTACGATACATTACACGAAGTAATTGGTATTAAAAAGAATGCAAGTTCTTTACAATCTTTTGGGATTTTGTACGATCAAATTGATTTAGTAAATGACGATTTTGATTATAGCAAAATTGAAGAGTATTTGAAAAACAATAAAGTAAAAGTAATAGAAATTCAAAGAAGTAAAGGCTATTCTACTCGAAAAAGTATTTCTATTGACAAAGTAGAAAAGGTAATACAACTTATTAAAAAAATAGATAAAAATATTATTGTTATGGTAGACAACTGCTATTGCGAATTTGTAAATGTTTTAGAACCCAGTGAAGTAGGAGCTGATTTAGTCGTTGGGTCTTTAATTAAAAATTTAGGAGGTGGAATTGCCCCAAACGGAGCCTATATCGTGGGGAGAAAAGAACTTGTTGATTTGTGTGGAGAACGTTTAACGCTTCCAGGAGAAGGAAGAGACGTTGGACCAACTCTTGGTATTAATAAAAGTATTTTACAAGGACTTTATTTTGCTCCTAGTGTTGTTGCTAGTTCTTTAAAGACAGCGGTATTTACTAGTTTAATATTTGAGAAACTAGGCTATCAAGTAGAGCCACGATATAATGAAAATCGTACAGATATTGTAGAAAATATTATTTTCAATCAACGAGAAGATTTAATAAAGTATTGTCAAGGGATTCAAATGGGTTCTCCTATAGATGCAATGTTTTTACCAGTTCCAGATTCTATGCCTGGTTATGAAGATGAAATTATTATGGCAAGTGGTTCTTTTACACAAGGAAGTAGCATTGAACTTTCTTGTGATGGTCCCCTTCGTAAACCTTTTATTGCTTACCAACAAGGTGGGGTAACTTACGAATACGGAAAAATTGGTGTTTTAAAAGCCATTGATAATTTACTTAAATAAGAATTTGTTCTATTAAATTTATAAAGAGTTTAGAACAAACGTGTTATAATACTTTTAGTAATGGAGTTATTTAAATGGTAAAAAAGAAAAAAATGGATATTTTGTATGAAGATAAAGAATTACTAGTTGTTAATAAACCAGCTGGTTTGCTTACGATTGCTACAGAAAAAGAAAGAATACATACGCTATATCATGAAGCACGCGAATATGTGAAAAAGCAAAATCCTAAAAATAAGATTTTTATTGTACATCGATTGGATAAAGATACCTCGGGAATTGTTATTTTTTCTAAAAATGAAAAATTAAAAAAGGATTTGCAAAAATATTGGAATGAAGTGGCAATTGTGAGAGAATATTTAGCTATTGTTGAAGGAAAAGTGTCCAATAAAAAAGAAACATTAAAATCATTTTTAAAAGAAAGTAAAACACATCAAGTATTTAGTACGAATAATGATGGTGTCCTTGCAATTACGCATTATGAAACTCTTGCTAGAAATAAAAATTATTCTTTACTAAAAATTAGAATCGATACAGGTAGAAAAAATCAAATACGTGTTCAATTAAGTGAAATAGGTCATTCTATTGTTGGAGATAAAAAGTATGGTGCTTTAAAAAATCCATTAGGAAGATTGGGACTTCATGCAAGTTGTGTTTGTTTAAAAATAAAAAATAAATCCTATGTAATAAGAGCAAAAACTCCAAAAGAATTTCAAAAAATGTTTGCACAAGAAATTGAGACGTATGAAAGAATGGGTGAAGAAATATGGAACGATTGCAAAAAATAATTGCGAATAATGGATATACGTCTAGAAGAAAAGCAGAAGAATTAATAAAAATGGGTAAAGTTAAGGTAAATGGAAAAGTGATTTTAGAACTTGGTACGAAAGTTAATAAAGAAGATACTATTGAAATTGAAGGAAACGTTTTAAAAATAAACGAAAAAAAGGTGTATTATCTTCTTAATAAACCGCGTGGAGTCATTAGCAGTGTAACGGATCCAGAAAACCGCAAGACCGTTGTTTCTTTAATTGATACGGATGAGAGAATTTATCCAATTGGAAGACTTGATTACGATACGACTGGTCTTATTTTACTTACAAATGATGGAGAACTTGCTAATTTACTCATGCATCCAAAAAATGAAGTAGAAAAAAAGTATATTGCCAAAATCGAAGGGGTATTATCCCCTAGTGAATTTTATGGATTAAAAAAGGGAATTGTAATAGAAGGTAGAAAAGTAATTCCTACGCATTTAAAAGTAAAAAAAGAAATTGAAAATAGCTCTATTGTAGAAATTTGCATTTTAGAAGGTAGAAATCATATTGTAAAAAAAATATTTGAAAGTTTAGGGCATCCAGTGGAAAAATTAAAAAGAGAAAGTTACGCTTTTTTAACTTTAGGAAATTTAAAGTCGGGAGAATATCGTGAACTTTCTTTAAAAGAAGTTAAAAAATTATATAGTTTAAAATAAAAAATGTCTTGTTCTTTCAAGACATTTATTCGTTTTCTGTATCGTTACAATGGCAGTCATCACAAGTACATGGTTCACAAGTACAATTTGGGTTATCGCAAGTATGTTCTTCACTACAATCGCAAGTTTCACAATCACATTCTTCACAAGAACAATCTTGATTTTCTGTTTCGGTTTCTTCTTTTAATTCAATAGCACTTGTTGGACAAGA
>CANPIH010000101.1 GCA_947574085.1 uncultured Mycoplasmatota bacterium
TTAAAGATTTTTAAATTTTTAATAAAAAACGTGCAATTAATATTGCAATTTTCAAGCAAAGGAATTTTTGAATAATAGTTTGACTTTTGATGATTTTCCTGTTTTAGATAAAGAAGAAAGAAACTATAGGCAATGGTGTGCACGAAATAGCTTATTCTTAAATCCTTTAAATGATATTTTAACTAATAATGTTGTATGGAGAGACATAATGCATTTGCCCAATATGATTATGAATGTAAAAGATGATCAAAAAATGCGATTTTTTGGTCTAATGAATGAAATAAAGCAGGAATTTATATCCTCAAGATATCTTTTTTATGAATCAATTCAACCTAGAGAAACAGAACACTTTTCTGATAAAGAAAATCATTTAGTAGATGCCTTTGATTTTGCAACATATTCTATTTATAACTATAAAATGAGAATGACTTTTAGGAGTTTGTATTCAATATTAGATAAAGTAGCATTTTTCTTAAATGAATATTTTGAAATTGGAATAAAAGAATATGATGTGAATTATAAAAGTATATGGTATATAGCAAAGAAAAAGGCAAATGGAGAAATTATATATAAATATAATAATCCAATAAAAGAAAAAATAAATAGCAATTGGGGATTATATGGAATCTATTGGATATATAAGGACTTTATAGAAGGAAAGAAAACATCGCCAAATCCGAAAATAACAGAAATTAGCAAAATAAGAAACTCTTTAGAACACAAATATCTAAAAACAATACTTACTATAGGGGAAGTAAAGATTTTAAAAGAAAAGCAGAAAAGTTTTGACGATAAGTTAGCTTTTTATATTTCAACTGAAGAATTATATGATATTGTATTATTTCTACTAAAAACTATTCGTTCTTTAATTATTAATCTTATATGTTGTATTAATATTGAAGAGAGAAAAAAGTGCGAAGAAGCAAATAAAGAGCATAAATTTATCCCCCCATTAAATACATATCCTATTGATGAAGGATTAAAATTTTAAAAATATATAGCTAATCAAATAAAGGAGAAAATCAATATCTTAGATTTTCTCCTTTTACTAATGACTAACATAGCATAAAAGCTATGGACACTAATGTAATAATAGTATATGAAAAATTTTAGATTATATGCAATAAAAAACGATAGCCTTTTGAGCTATCGGATTATAATGATTACGTTCTTTTCAGAACGGACACTAATGTTTTATTAATTTAATTATAAACTATTCCATGGCAGAAAGTCAAGCAAAATTCAGAATTTTATTCATTTTTTAGTGGTCTTAACCTATATAAACTTTCAAGTTGTGAATTAATTTTATTCCAGTCATTTGCTGAGATAGTAACTAATTGTCCTTTTTTTCTATATGGATCTGTAATTCTTATTTTACTAACAACCTTTAATTGCTCAACTAAAACAGTAGAATCAACTTCTTCTAAATCAATATGAAACCAAAAACCATCTTGTAATCTTTTAGTTGTTAGTGGAAGAATAGTACAGATAGTGGAATTCTTGGAAGTTCTTAATATTAAGACAGGTCTTAATTTATTTTGCTCACTTCCAATGTTTATTCCAAGATTACACCAGTAAATAAAATTATTATATATTGGAAATTTAGGAAGTTTTCCATTATATCTTAAATTAGCTTTTTCTTTAGTCCATTCTGAAAACTGAATAGCATCAGAATTATTGATACTATTTAATAAAATTTCTGTCTCTTCGATATTATTGTGAATTTCATCATTCATAAATCATCACCTCGCTTTTCAAAGTATAACATATTATAAATCATAAGTAAACAAAAGTTTGTATATTTTATAAAATAATTTTACAATCCTATACATTTAAAATGCAATATGTATAGGATTGTTATATTCTATCTTGAAGTTATTAAATTTTCTCTTATTTTATCACTAATAAAATCTATTCTCTCAATTACTCTATTAGCATATTTAGTATTTATAAAGTCAAATCTATTTGCAATTCTTGCAATTTCATTTAGAGTTTTTCCAACAGATTTTAGTTCATCTATTATTGGTAAAAGAATTGTATCAGATGGAGCGTCTTTAGGCTGATAATTTGTAATAAGACTTCTAAGATAACTACTTCCTGATAAATTTGATTTTAAAACATTTTTCTTAAATCTTTGATTTTCTTTTTCATTAAAATAAAAGACTTTTTTAATATCTCTTTCTCTCAATTATAACACCTCTTTTCTTAATATAATTTAAAATGGGGATTGGGGTGTCCCCATTTATTTTGAATTTGTGCGGGAATACAAATTCATTGCTTGCTGGGACAGCAAGTTGCATTTGCGGGATAACAAATGCAGTGCTTGCTAGGACAATATTTTTTGTTATTCTTTTAGAATCCCCATTTTCTTAAAGTAAAAATATGCTTCTTTACCACCTAAAAAGAAAATAGAATATTCTTCTAGTTCATCAATTTTTAATCCTAATTGAATAATTTTTTGAAGCATTTTACATTCTTCTTTATTCAGTTCAAATACTTCATCATCTTCAAAAATTAATTGTAAATTAGGAAATCTATCCATAATATCATGGTATTGTTTTTTTAGCTTTTTATAATCATCATTCTTGTTTTTCAACTCCATTCTTACACTATCAAATAACTCATTTAGTTCAATAGAATTTATATCAAATAATCTTGTTTCTTCCATCATTTTTTACCTCTTTTCTACACATAAATTAATTCTTTTAGTATTATTTCATCAGCAGAGTTTTTAATATTATTCATAAGTCTAACCCATTTTAATTGATTAGTTGCTTTTAATTCTTCTGTAATATTTTCTTTTTTAGCTAATTGTTTCATTAAAAATTCAAACCTATCATTAGCAGTTTTATCAATTTCTAATAAATGTTC
Source organism: uncultured Mycoplasmatota bacterium (assembly GCA_947574085.1). Taxonomy (GTDB): domain Bacteria; phylum Bacillota_I; class Bacilli_A; order RF39; family UBA660; genus MGBC108787. Next base: position 2,872 of record CANPIH010000101.1, read on the forward strand.
TTGCAATTTATTGTCCATAAATAAGATAATATATTCTGATTTTTTATGCTTTTTTAAAAATTTTAATCTCATTCTTCCAAATCTTCCAAGTTCAAAATTTTTTAATTTTTCTGATGGTACTAAATTTGGAAAATAATACTCTCCTTGTTTGTTGTATTCAATTTTCATACATAAATCATCCTTTCAATTTTGATTTTCATGTTAAAGGAAATGGCTTTTGATTTTAAAATTCAGTATACAATTTGTATACAAATCATTTTATTTTTGAAATTTTTTTGAAAAATAAATATTTTTGAACTTTTAAATAAAAAATGAATGAAAGTATTGATTTTAATATAATTGGGAGTATCTTTAACTATTAATAAAAAGTAATAGTTAAAAGTATCTATAAATGAACTTTAACCCCTTATAGTGATACTGTTTACTGGTACATTTTCCAACATACGACATTCCTCCTTATAATTGTCTTATATCATATTGCAAAACGGAATATTCTAAGTTTTGCATGTTTATAGTATACTATATTTTACATAAAAAAGCAATAAACAATGCCATTTTATTGTTGCAAAGTATAAGAAAATATGTTAAAATTTTTATGTAATATAACGAAAAGGAAGTAGCTATTAGAAGACCAATCTCTTTTAATAGCTATTTGTTTAAGGAGGATTTATGAAAAAATGGTTTGCGATTATGCTATTTAGTTTTGTTTTAATGATAGGTGGAGGAAGTGTAGAGGCAGCATCTTTTCGAATAACTGCGTCTGCTTCTAAGGTAAATCCAAATGAAACCTTTCGCGTTTCGGTGGGAGGAGATTGTATTGGTAGAGTTAATTTAAGTGTAAAAAATGGAACATTATCGGAAAGTAGTGTTTGGGTAGAGCAGAATTCTCAAACAGTAAATGTAAAAGCAGGGAATAGTGGAAGTGTTACAATAACGGCAACGCCTACGGTGGGATTTTCGGATGCGGATGGAAATGAGTATAAGCCAGGTTCAAGAAGTGTGACGGTTAGTATTGAAGTACCAAGTAAACCTTCTACCCCTTCAGGAGGTTCTAATACGCCAAGCACGGGAAATTCTAGTAATCAAAACACAAAACCTAATACACAAACCAATTCACAGCCCAATAGGAACCAAGCAAAGCCTACAGTAAATAATCAACAAACAGTGGTGCAAGAGAAATCTTCTAATAA
>CANPIH010000102.1 GCA_947574085.1 uncultured Mycoplasmatota bacterium
TCTCCTAATGCTTCTTCGATAATGCTATATGCTTTTTCCTTTTGCTCTTTCTTCTTTTGCTTATATGCTTCTACATCATAACCATCATTATTTATACTATCCATAACTTCATCAAACATAATTATCTTTCCTTTCTCTTTTTAGATTTTTGTTTATTACCCTTATTATTCTCTTTAGGAGCAATATCCTTATTTACTTTATCATTATTATTTTTATCTAAAGTATTTTCTTCTTTAGAAGATTCATTTTGTTTTTCTTCTTTAATTTCTTTTAAAGTTTCTCTTACTGAAGGCTTTTTAGAAGCCACCACCCCTGAGTCTTTTTTGTTCTCTGATGAAGGCTCGGACAGAGGGCTTTTTACTGTCGTTGCCTGTTGGGGGTTTGATGCTTCATTTTCCTCTTTTTGTATAGGTTTAGATAATAAATCTTCGGCAAGTTGTTCTTCATAAGTTTTAACTTCAACACCACGTTCTTTAGCATCTTTAACCATTTCTTCCATTTTATCTTTTTCAACTTCACTCTTAATAGATGCTATATCAACTGCTGATAATTTAAACTTTTCAATGATCCAATTTACTTTTGGAGCATCTTCTGCTTTTAACATGATGTCTATAAATCCATCTTTATCACTCTTTTTAGGCATAATGGCAGTATATAAAACACCATATTTTTTAGCAACTTCATGAAACTTCTTTAACTGTTCCTTATCTTGTAAAGAAAATATCTTTAACTCACTACCAGACTTTAACATATTCATAAGACTTGTCTTACCTTTAGACATCTTCTTTTCTTTTAACTTATTAAATATAATTCCTGCAACATAAGTAGCACCTGCTCCAGTAATACGAGCTACTACTTCAAAGCCTTGTAAAGATATTTTAATAAGTTCCTCTGCTGATTCACTAGAATTCATCTTTAATTTTCTCCTTTCCTAAATTATTCTCGAATTCTTCGATATTTTTTTCTACTACACCACTTCTTTTTAAAATTCCATCACATAAAACCACCTCCTTTCGTATAGGTATCAATTCTTTTTTGATATTATCTATTTCTTCCTTAATTTTGCATTTTAAAGCCTCATTTTCGCATCTTTTGTACTTAATCCATAAATTATGTCGTCTTGCCTCTAAATCGCTTATTTTGGTGTTTAAATTGTCTTTATAAAATAAAAGTTGCTCTCCAGTTTTTATTTCATGACTAGAAAGCAACATACTTTGTTTAGATATTTCATCCATCTTTTTAATTTCCTCACGAAGATAAGGAGAGATACACTTATGCTTATTTTGTTTTGATACACTCTTTAATATAAAACAATAATATTTATAAGTACCATACATACCTTTAGACTTCTCTTTGCGATACTTTTTAAGCTCTTTATAAAAGTTAGGATTAAATACTTCTACAAACGGAACACGAGTTATATTGGTAGTTTCAATTCTTTTTTCTATCTCGCTTATAGAATAATCACTACCAAACGATCGCTCAATTCTAATATTCTTTTTAAAAGGGTTTCTTCTAATGCTTAACTTACCATATCTATTAGTGATTTCATATCCCATTTTAGACATGAGATTTTCAAAATCTCTATAAGAATAAGCCATGCCTATTGCTCTATCTAAATCTTCTTTTGCCATAGTGTGATAATTAGTTTTTTTAACATACCCATTATAATAGTTTGCAAAATTTATCTTACTTCGAGGACATGGCTTTTCTTCTAAAACTGAAAGACCATATTCCTGACATAATGAATCAGAGAGATGCCTAAACTTTGCTAAATTCTCTCTATTATCGTAATATTTTTTACCATCTTTAAAACTAACTGAATTTATAACGAAGTGATTATGAATGTATTTAGTACCATGAACGTGAGTGGTAACAACAACTTCAAATCGATCTCCCCACATTTCTTCAGCAAGTTTAAGTCCAATTTTATGAGCCATGTCAGGTGTAACTTCTCCCTCTTTAAATGACTGAAAAGCATGAAAACCTAATATACCTCCAGTTTTACCATATTGCTCTTTAGTAGCCATCATATCCTTATAAGTCCTATGAGTAGAACAATTAAGTGCAGATACATAACAACTTTCTTCAGTATTAAAACCAAGATTTTCAAATTCTTCAAAGTCATGCAATTCATGGTAACGTTTGTTATCATCATCTTTAATTGTCTTTTCAGGATTCATTACATAATCAATAACGTGATCTAGTCGTTTAGTAACTTTCCATATACCGGTTGTAGCCATTCTATCTCTCCTTTCTAATTTATGGCATAAAAAAAGAAGTTAGCCTATTTCTAAACTAACATCATAATAATCTGAAATTATTTATTAACTGCTTCTTTTAACGCACTACCTGCTTTAAAACTTACAGACTTACTTGCAGGAATTTTCATGGTTGCTCCAGTTTGAGGATTTCTTCCCTCTCTTGCAGCACGATTAGAAATTTTAAAAGTTCCAAATCCTGCTACTGCTACATTATTTCCTTTAGCAAGTTCGCCTTTAAATAAATCAAAAGTTTCATTATAAACTCTTTCAACATCAGCTTTAGTTAAACCAGTTTTTGCAGCCAACATATCAATTATTTCAGACTTCTTCATATTGCACCTCCTACTATATCGGTACAATTATATCATAGTAATTTTAAAATTTACATATCTAATCGTTAAATTGTAATTTGTAATACTCATAATATTAAAATATTACAATATCATTTATCTCATTTCTAAATAAATATTTTCATTATCAAAATATATATCTTTTGTTTTATTATAAATGCAATCTACTTTTTCAATTTGATTAATAAATAATTTTGAATTAGATTCTTTCAAATTATCAAATTTAGTTGCAAAATCGTCTTTTATATTTTGACCAGATTGTTTCAAATTATCACCTTTTTCATTTAACCAACTATCAATATTCTTAATTTTAGCTTTTTCAGCCAAACCACCAATAGCTTTACCAGCACTACCTAATCCAGATAATACATTTACTTCCAATGATTTATTAGCATTCTTTTTAACATACTCCAAAGCATTATTAAACTCATTTGAATATTCATTATTTAATTCATCTAATTCATTCTTTTTTGATAATAAATAATCACTTTTATAATTACCCAAAAGTAGTATTTCCATAAATGTAGAAAAAGAATAAATATATAAAGACAATCTGTAATATCTAATTTTTTTTTGAATTTCATTGATAATAGAATTCACACTATTGCTAGTAGTAAATAATTTATCTTTTGATAAATCATCCTTTATTTCTTTTCTATAAAATAATATATTCTTATTTGCTGTTCTCTTAATATCCATAACTTGTTTATGGTTATTAACTAGATACTTTTCATTCTCTAAATTAAATCTAAAATCACTAATAGACCTATTAAGTATCTCTAAATCAGATTCAATTTCAGATTCTTTTTCATGCTCTAAAAATGAAAATATTTTTTTAGTCATTTCTTTTATTTCACCAAGTTCTGCTTCAATACCAGCTAATGCAACAGACATCATCATAATCGTAGGATCTAATGCCATTACACTATTCGGATCAACTTCTTTAAGTTTAGCCATTGTTGATGTTCCATCACTTTTCTTAATTGATCCCCAAAATGTTTTACCATCTCTCATTGCCTTTAAAGAATCATTCTTTCCAAGATTTGTGATTCTATATAAATTACCAGATGATTTAGGATTTTTCTCCATTATTGTTTTAATATTATTGGCAGTTGGAATAGTAATAGGACTAATTTCAGATAATTTAGATAGTGATAAACTATATGTACTATCACTTAAATTTTCCTTTCTAACTTCAGAAAGAATATAATTATTGATTTCAGCCAAATTAAAATTTTCTTTATTATCTTCACTCACTACTATTTGAGATTCCTTAATTTCAACAATTTCATTTTTCTTTTTGAACTTTTCAAATATCCCCATATATTAATCACCTTATAGATACAATTATATCACATATTTTTTGTTATTTTATCAGTAATTAGTTTATTTATATTACGAACAAATTACTATTT
>CANPIH010000103.1 GCA_947574085.1 uncultured Mycoplasmatota bacterium
AATGGATTAAGAATTATAAAAGTATTTGTAAATTTTTTAATGCAGTATATTTGGGACTATTTAAAAAAGTATTTACTATTATTTGTTGGAATAAATGCTATACTATGGATAAGGAAAATTAATTGTTATAAAATCAACTAAAAATATTGATTTAGTTGATAAAAATAATGTTATTCTTTCTTAAATTATTGATGATAAGTTAGAAGAAGTAGAAAAAGAATTACGAAGAAGGAAGAACTCATACTGAAGAAGTAAAGCAATTGTTTAATAAAAAAATATGGATTTGAATTATAGGATGTGTTATACAGATTTAGCAATTAATAAAAATTTAGATATAATTAAATTACATCTAAATTTTCTGTTTGTTATTTTAAAATATCATCAATATAATTATAGAAAACTTAGAAGTTATGGAGGCAGCGACATGAAATTTAAAAATCCTATGTTGGTAGTAACTGATATAGAAAAATCAGTTGAGTTTTATAAAAAGGTTTTTGGGCTTCATGTAATTATGGATTTTGGAGCAAATAAAACTTTAACAGGCGGATTGGCTTTGCAAACAGTTGAAACATATAAAGATTTTATTGGTACAAATGATATTTCTTTTGGCGGCAACAATTTTGAAATTTATTTTGAAGAAGATGATTTTGATAAGTTTGCTGATAGGCTGAAAGAATATGACATTGAATATGTCCACCCTATTATAGAACATTCATGGGGACAACGTGTAGTCCGTTTTTATGATCCCGACAAGCATATTGTTGAAGTTGGAGAAAATATGAAAATAGTTTGTAAGCGTTTCTTAGATAGTGGTATGACACCAGAGCAGGTTGCGGAATTTATGAACGTACCTATGAAATTTATTAAGGCTTGTATGAGATAACTTCCAATTTATGGAGCAGATTATATTTATGGTTTGTTCTTTTTTTAGAATAATGTATCCACTTAAAAAATAAAAAAAGGTTTCTTATTCTATTGATAATTAAATACAATAGATTTCAAACCCTTTTTTTATTTAATCACATTTTCCAAAATACTGATATTAACTAGTTTTTAGTTTAGTATAAGTATCTAGTGTTTCAATTATTAACAAGTTTAGTTTATCTAAGCATGTTTTAGATAGCTTGGTAAAATTATCATATTTTTTATCTAAATCAAAACCATGTTCTATTCCACTTATATACTTATCTTCAACTTTTATATTGTATTGGGCTGTTATACCAGAAACTTCTACTTCTTTAGACTTTTCAGTTTCGCTATTGATCACTTGTATATTTTCATATAAATAATATTTTACATTAACGCTATAGCTCCCATATTCAAAAGTATCTTCTAAAGTATCTACAGCATTAAGCATTCTATAATTGGTAAATAAATCTGTTAACTCATTAGTTATCGTAAATATATTACCACAAGTTATACCAACCTTTTTATTATTTACTTTCACTTCCTGACCTTTGCATGTATTATCGGTAGTAGTCGAAAGCTTATCAAAGTTCATATATTTTGAAAAATTTCCTAGTTCAGATTCACAATTAACATCACGACCAGTTTTAGCACTTAATCCGTGTGGTACACCACACGCAGAAATTAGGATTAAAACTAATATAATAATACAAATTTTATTTATCTTTCTCATTTTTTTGTCAAGGAAACTGTCATTAGTATACAGCGGAATTGAAATCTCCTTTCTAAATAATTTTCCTTGCTTATACAATTCCATAGATTTCTATATATTAATTAATTTTAATATCCAAGAGATACCGCTCCCATAGCCCAAGAACTAGTGATTTCTTTTTTATAATTACCCCAATTATCAATGCATTTATAATAGCCAACATATACACCAGTTTCTTTATACTGATATGCAGTAACCCAATGGTTTCCGTATGATGAACCAAAGGAACTTAACAATCCTACACAAACTGGACGGTTTGAAATACAATTGCTTTTAACTGTAGAAAAAGGATTTGTACTCATACTAGTTGCTTTGATATATTTATTAGGACTGTATTTACTGATAAAACCTCGTATTCCAGTGGCAACCGTTGAAGGTATTGTAGATGTAGCAAAAGGTGTCTCTGCAATCATTTTTGCAATAAGTGATCCTGGTGAACTGCTATTTTGTTTACGTACATTATCAGGAATCACATCATATCCAACATAATCATCAAAATATGCCATCATAATAGATGCAGCAGTTGGTCCACAAACGTTACTTGTATTCCTCCAACTTGTACCATTATATCTAGAAAATCTTGATTCTGATGCACCAACCCAACTTCCAGATGCATGTGTTTTCAAAGACACAGGTACACAATTATTTAAAAATTCTGTATTTAATTTTTTTAAATTTTCTATATTATTATCAGTTATATTGCTCATACGAAGATTAGGGTAAATTATCTGATTAGTATAAATATCTACTATTGAGCCATTGCTCTTAAACAAATAATTCATTGGACCATAGTATAATAATGTGTCATTCATATTGTTTTTATAAGGATTTGAGTTTTCCGTTAATGAATATTCAGAAATTGTTTTATTTTTAATCCCCGAAATAATATAGCCGTTATTGTCAGTAATAATTAAAGCATAAGATTCATTATTTTCAATATCCAAAAGTATTTTATGGCTTTTAAAATTTAATTTAGATATTTCAATTTCTTTGCTTAGAAGACAAACTTGGTCCTTAATATCGCTTAAATAGTTATCAGTCAAATCAGTCGATGCATTAACACTTTGGATTGGCAACATATAACAAGTTAGACAAAATGTTAATGTAAATAGTAATATTTTTTTCATTATTTGCATCATTCCCTTTGCTCTTTTTTTTGTTAGAAAGTACTTTCAATAATTTAATAATAACATAATATATTCTAAAGTCAAGAATACATAGATAATCTAGGTATTGTATCCTATATACTGTATACTAAAAGTAACTTAACGTTAAGGATGATGTAAATGTTAAATAAAAATAATTTATATAAATTAGAAATGTTATTATTAGGTATTTTAATAAAACAGGATTGCTATGGATATGAAATAACTAAATTAATTAAAAATTATTCTAATGATCTAATAGTTATTAAAGATGGTACTATGCATCTCATCTTATACAAATTATTAGATGAAAGGTTTATCTCTTGTTATGATAAAGTAGTAGCACGAAAAGTACGTGTTTATTACCATATTGAACCCGCAGGAATAGACAAATTTAAATCAATGGTTATTGATTTCGATAACATGTTAAAAGGTATAAATAATATTATAAGATAATGGTAACAGGGAAGAGAGAATGAAAAACAGTAATGCAAAAGATAAATACTTTAAAGACATAAAAACATTATTATCAATTAGAGGTACTCAAGAAAAAGAGTATTTAGCAAAAATCAATAAAAATTTAGATAAATATCAATTTGACAATCTCAACAGTTCGTATAATGACTATATCAAAGAATTTGGAACCGCCAAAGATATTGTAGTAGCATATCCGCAAAATTGTAATGAAGATTATTTAATATCAAAATTAAGAATAAGAAGTATATTCATTAAAGTAATCACTTTTTAGAAGACAACTACAATACAGCAAAAAAAGAACATATTTGGGATTCAGAAACAACTATTATAGAAGAGTGATAAATATAAAAAAGATAATTATAATGTTACTGAGTGTTGCATTTATTTTTCCGTATACTTCAGTTAATGTTAATGCACTAGAATATAACAAAATAGAATATTTAGATAATGGATATTATAACAACAATCAATGAGGAAACTGTTCTAAGATCTACAGAAACGAAAATAGGAACAAAAACAAAAAAATATTATAACAGCAACGATCAAGTAATGTGGTCAGTTTCTGTACGTGGCACTTTTATTTATACAGGTAACAGTAGTAAATGCACTGCTACTGTTTTTACAACTTGTCCTGAAAGCACATGGAGAATTATATTAAA
>CANPIH010000104.1 GCA_947574085.1 uncultured Mycoplasmatota bacterium
TTAAAAATTTTAGCGGATAGTGCCAAATACGATGCATCCTGCTCGTCTAGTGGAAGTACAAGAAAAACAAAAGATGGACTCGGTAACGTTGCACTCTCAGGCATTTGCCACTCTTTTGCATCAGACGGTAGATGTATTTCCCTTTTAAAAATACTAATGACCAACAGTTGCATTTTCGATTGCAAATACTGTTTAAACCGTAAAAGTAATAACATAAAAAGAGCAATTTTTACTCCAGAAGAAGTCTGCGAAATCACTTTAAATTTTTACAGAAGAAATTACATAGAAGGATTGTTTTTAAGTTCTGGAATTATAAAAAGTCCAGACTATACGATGGAATTGCTTATTAAAACCATTACCCTTTTGCGAAAAAAATACCACTTTGGCGGATATATTCATGCCAAAGCCATTCCAGGAGCTAGCGAATCACTTTTACAAAAACTTGGATTTTTGGTAGACCGACTAAGTGCCAATATTGAACTTCCAACCGAACAAGGTTTAAAACTTCTTGCTCCTAACAAAAGTGAAAACAAAGTAACAAAAATTATGCATTATATAAAAACAAATAATTCTAAAAAATACGTACCTGCTGGCCAGAGTACCCAAATGATTATTGGAGCTACAAAGGAAAGTGATTTAGAAATTATGGAAAAAAGTGAGACGCTTTACAAAAATTATCAACTAAAAAGAGTTTTTTACTCGGCTTATATTCCTGTAAATAAAGATACATTACTTCCTACTTTAGAAAAACCGCCTTTAAAACGAGAAAATCGCCTTTACCAAGCCGATTGGCTACTTAGGTTTTACAATTTTAAAGTAAAAGATTTATTGGATGAAAAGAACCCAAATTTCAATATCTTAGTTGATCCAAAAGCCGACTGGGCTTTACGTCATTTAAAAGAATTTCCAAAAGAAATTAATAAATGTTCTTATAACGATTTATTAAAAATTCCTGGCATTGGTGTAAAATCCGCTAAACGAATATTTACTTCCAGACGTGTTTTTTCTCTTACTTTTGGTGATTTAAAAAAAATGGGCGTTGTTTTAAAAAGAGCAAAATATTTCATTACTTGTAATGGAAAATACTTTATGAGCCAAAATTTATTTTGTCACGAATTTATAGAAAAAAACTTAGTATTAGAAGAAAAAGCACCTAAAACCATAATACAGGAACAATTGAGGTTATTTAATGAATGAAGCTTGCTTTCTTTATGAAGATACTTTTATTTCGCTTTTAAATTTGATTCTTTACTTAATCAAAAACAACATCAAACCAGGAAATATTCAAAATACCACTTATACGCCAAATTTACTAGATAATGTTATTACTTTAAAAATAGAAGAAAAACAAGATGCTATTCGTACAATTATTGAATGCATGGGTCCTTACGCTTATCGCTCCATTTATTACGTATTTTTATCTACAATCGAACAAAAAGAATTAATTCTTTATTATTTTATTTTAAATGGAATAAAATACCAAGAAAAAGTAATGTACCATCGCAATTTAAGATGTGTGCAAAAAACAATCACAATAGCAAAATATGTTTTACACGAATCACATAAATACAAAGGATTTCTTCGATTTAAAGAATTAGAAAATCATATTTTGTATGCAGAAATAGAACCAGTGAATGACATTCTTTACTTAGTTTCTAACCATTTTAAAAAAAGACTTAAGAATGAATATTGGATTATTAAAGACGTAAAAAGAGGAATACTAAGTATATACGACAAGAAAAACGATTATTTGGTTTCTGAAGATGATTTTATCTTAAAAACAACTATGTTAAGTAAAACAGAAATAGAAATGGAAAAATTATGGAAAATATTTTACAACACGATTGGCATTCGTGAAAGAAAAAATGACCGTTGTCGCAGAAATTTTATGCCAAAAAAATATTGGAAATACATGACAGAAATGGATATGGAATTATGAAAAAAATTTTAACAGGAACAAAATTGCAAGAAAAAATGCAAGAAAGTATCAATTTACTTTGTGATATTGTTGGTTCTACTCTTGGACCTAAAGGAAGCAATGTAATTATTGATCATTCTTTGTTTACTCCTTTTATCACAAACGATGGAGCCACTATCGCAAAAAACATTGAAAGTGATGATGAAGTAGTAAATACCATTTTGGAAATTGCGAAAGAAGCCTCTTTAAAAACCAATGAAGTAGTAGGAGACGGAACAACAACCACATTAGTGCTTTTAAAAAGCATTTTTAATACGAGCTTAAAATATATTGAAAAAGGAAAAAATCCTATTTTATTAAAAAAAGAATTATCTATACAGTTAGAAAACATTGTAAAAAAAATAGAACAAGAAAAAAGAATACCAAATGAAAATGATTTATTGCATATCGCATCAGTAGCCACGAACGATCAAGAATTAGGAAAAATTGCAAAAGAAGCTTTTTTTAAAGTACAAAATAAAAACGCTATAACTATAAAAGAAATGGAAGAAAATCAATTAGATATTTTGTTTACAAAAGGATATATTCTAAATACTGAATTAGTAAGCGATTACTTTTTAAAAGAACAAAAAAGTATAGAAATGGAACAAGCGTGTGTTTTAATCGTTCATGATTATTTAGAAAATCTAGAAAATATAAGTTTTATTTTAAATGATTGCATGCAAAAGAAAAGAAATTTAGTCATTTTTGCAAACGAATACAATGAAAATGTACTACGAGAAATGATATCTTTGCATTTGGAAAATGAACTCAATTGCTGTATCTTAAAAATTGCAGAATATGGAATGCATCAAAGGAATTTAGAAAAAGATTTAGAAATTCTTACCGATGCTAAAATAATTGAAAACTATAATTTCATTACAAAAGATGCTATCGGTTTTGTTAGACATTTGAACATTACCAAAGATACAATTTGTTTCGATTTTATCGAAAATACTAAAATTAAAAATTATGTCTCTTCATTAGAAAAAGAAGTAAAAGAATACAAGGACGAATACGAACAAGTTTTTTTAGAAAAAAGAATAGCAATGTTTAAACATGGTCTTGCGACCATTTATATTGGAGCACCTACCAAAACCGAATGCCATGAAATGAAAATGCGTTTAGAAGATGCTTTGTGTGCTTTAGAAAGTTGTAAAACAGGAGTACTACCTGGATGTGGAATAACGCTTTTAAAAATTGCTTCTGGAATTGTCCCAAAAACAGATGCAGAAGCTATTTTTAAAGAATCTTTAAAAATGCCATTTATAAAAATTCTTTCCAATGCGGGATTGGATTCTATCTCTTTTATTGAAACTATAAAAAAAGAAAACTTTCAAAAAATATACAATGTAAAGCAAGAAAAAATGGAAACTATTGAAAATACTTCCATTTTAGATTCTTTAAATGTTGTTACCACATCTATAATAAATGCAACTTCTATTGCAACTATGCTTTTAACTACCACAAGTTTAGTAATCAATGAATATGCCAACACAATGAATAAAACCAATGAATACACTGAGATGTAATATTACTAATTAAAACGGTAATTTTTTAATCAATAAATTTACAGAACTTACATTAAACGCTGTTGTTCCATCAATGGCTATTGAAACGCTCAAAGTAATTGGATTTTCAAATTGATAAATACTAGTTTGAGAAAAATGGATTACTTGAGATGATTCATCAAACCACTGCCCCGACATTCCACTCATTTCTGTAGTAACTCCTGAAATAGTACTCATCAAATTCACATCAATTCTTTTATTGGCTGGATTTCTATCAATTTTTCCACAAAAAGTAATTTCATAATAACCATTTTCATTAATAGTAACAGTATTAGATGTCACAGTATAACTGGAAGTATTTGTAGGCAATATTATGTTAGTATCTATCGACATATTTCCAACATTAGAAGAATCAGCAAACTTTATAAAACACAAATTGGTTACTCCTGTAGG
>CANPIH010000105.1 GCA_947574085.1 uncultured Mycoplasmatota bacterium
AAAATGGAGCCATGTTGGTCGATATAATCGAACTCATGCTTCTTAAAATCAAAGTTATTGTAAAATAGTTCCTCTGATAGTATTATACTATAATAACAGGTGTTTATCAACTAAATTCTAGTTATTTTAAGAACTTTTTTTTCGACCAAATTTATTTTAATGTCTTTTACATATTTTTGGAAAAGCTGACATTTTAATTCTTTGCTTATAGAAGTAATACTATGGCTTACTTTCTTTCTTTGAATTTCCTGAATACTTTTTAATTGTTTTTTATAATAACTTATTTTTTTATCAGTTCTTTTTTTAAAATCATTATACTCTAATAACTGTTCTTTTGTCCCTTCTGTAACTGTTATTTCATAATAGTTTGAAATTATTTTTGACAATCGCTTTATCTCTTTTTCAATTTCCTTTTCTTCACAACTTTTTTCTATATTTAAAATTTCTTTATTATATAAATCATTAGTAACATTCGTTAATTGACGATCTATTATTTTTTCATTAATTCTTTTATTACATTTTGGACAGTAATAATAGAAGTATATTTTACCTTTTTTATTTGTTGTTTTTTGTTCTAAATACGTTGAACAGTCATTGCATATACAAAGATTATGATACGCATAATCATGTTTTCTAATTCTTGCAGACCGATTAATAAAATAATTTGCTTTATTAAAAGTATCTCTATCTATTATTAAATCCGTTAAAATATTTTTATATATTTTATTGTTCCATTCAACCTCACCGATATAAATTCTATTTTTACACATTCTAATAAGTGTTTTATCCACCCACGAACGCCCTAAAGCCTGTTCAATGGTTAACTCAGCAGCTAACTGCAATGCACTTTTTCCTATTGAAATCTCATGAAAAATTCTTTTCACAACTCTAACTTCTTCAGCATTGTTTGAAATCACCAGTTTTTCACTGGTTTCTCTGATATATCCTAATGGTGGTTTGCCACCAAATGGATACAAACCATTTTCGAGTTTATCTCGAATCACATCTTTAACTCTTTGTGAAGTAAGTTCAGGTTGAAGTTGAGAAAAAATCATTGAAACATTTGCATTAGCTTTTTCCATAGGATTTTTTAAATCCGTTTTAGGATTGTCAAGCGGAATCAAAGAACACTCCATATTGTTACATATTTTTATGATTGAATTAAAGTCAATGAGGTCTCTAGTCAGTCGATCAAATTTCATCATAACAACCATTTTATATAATCCTTTTTTTATTCCATCTAAAAGATCTAATAAATCAGCACGATTGATATTAGTACCTGATTTTCCGCCATCTGAATATATATCAATATCATCATCAGTATATCCCATTTTATACACAAATTTTCTACATTGGTTCTCCTGAACTTCTAAACTACATCCTTCTTCATATTGTTTTTTTGTTGATACTCTTATATAAATAGCTATTCTTCGGGTATCAAAGTGGTTTATTCTCTTCATAATAATCATTACTCTCTCCATTCATAATAATTTAAAAAATAATCTTTTATGATTAAATAATAATATTTTTTTATTATTATTTTCAATATACAAATAATGTTTTTTTGCTATTTTATAATAAAAATTGATTATTTATATTTTTGGAGGTATAATAATTATGAGGTGAACAACAATGCGTAAAAATAAAAAAGATGATTCAAAAATAACTTTAAAAATAAAATCCCTTTTAGCTGGAAAAGGACTTTCGTTTGCTGATTTTGGAAGAACAATTGGCGCTATTCCTCAAACAATGAACAAAAAAAGAACTACTGATTCATATCGGGTAAGTGATCTTATTCTTTTAGCAAAGGCAACTGAAACCAGATTATGTTTTATAGATCAGGATGGAAATACATTGCTTGAACTCAATGAGAAAGATATACAAAAAAATCAGTAGTCATGTATGACCACTGATTTTGAATTTATTCATTTATAACAGGAGACTATAAAATGCGTGATAATAAAATACCTTTTGGTTTGAGAAATAATTTATTAGTAACCATAAACGACCTTAAAGAAGATGAAGCAGGTATAAATTGCAATTGTATATGTCCGCAGTGCAAAAAACCACTGATTGCTGTTTTTTCAGAAAAGCAAAAAAATCATTTTAGGCACAAGATGTATGAAAACCACTGCTACTTTAATATTAACAATTTTATACCCGAATTTATATGGCAACAGTTAAATGAGAGTGATTATCCTGAAATATTAAATATTTCAAAAGAAACCATGAAATATTTGAAAATCCATTTAAAAAACAAAGAGTTGAAAAAAAGAATAGAAGCAAAAAAAATTTTGCAGTATAAAGTTTCCAATATTAATCATAAAAATAATACTTTTACATTTATTATTGAGGATAATGAATTTATTGTAAAACTCTATTTTGATAAAAAAAATATTCCTGTCAGTCAATACAATTTCTATATAAACATTAATGATTTAATAAGGGATTACGAAAAACTTGATGAGCTTAAAAATATAATTTTTGAGGAGTGTTTAAAAAAATCAGTCAGCTATCTAAATAACAAGTATGAAAACAGTTCGCTAATACATCAGCCTTTCAATTCTAAAAAAGAGTTAGAAAATGCATTATGTCCATATGGATATAAAATAAAAATTCCACCTGATTTTAAAAAAGAAAAAGATTGTACTGGATGCAGTCATTTAGCTGAAGAAAAATGTCTTTATCCTTATAAGTTTCATTACATTAACGGCAAATGGATAAGAGCGGAAAATAAAAACGAGTGAATATATTCACTCGCTTCAGGCTGTTGACAAAGTAGCTAGTCAACAGCCTGAAAGAACTTCTAAGTTCTTTTTTTCAATAAATTTGATAATTCTATAACAATACATTTTATGTTGTTATTAATTAAATAAGCGATTATAATAATCAACTCTTTCTAAATTTCAATACACCTTATGTTGTTATTATTTTTGAGCTTCTATACTAAAGACATAATTTAAATACACTAATATATTGTTATTTGATATTCTTATTATAGTACATTAATATAAAAATGAAAATATCAAATACAAAGTAGTATGGCTACTAGATTGCTGTTATGTATATGGGTAAAAAATTATTTACATTTCAATAAATTAAAGAAAGAAGGCAAAAATAAAAATTTAGATTTTCCTCTTTGTGTTTTAAGACATTTACAGCACTTTCAAAAAAGATTGACAATGTAATACTATAAGTTTATAATGTAATTGTAAGATAAGAGATGGGTAGAACCTTGGAAGAAATAAAAAAAGTCAAAAAGCAAGTAATGATAAGGAGGGGACTATGTTAAAAAAATGTGTTATTTGTGGAAAAAAATTTAATTCTAAAAATGGAATAATAACCTGTTCGGATATATGTTACGAAATGAGAAAGAAAAAAATTTTAGAAAAAAATGAATTGATTAGACAGAATAAATTAAAAAGAGAACATAAAAAATGTCCTGTATGCAGTAAAATGTTCGAAGTAAATAGAAACCATCTTGTATACTGTTCAGCAGAGTGCAGGGAAGTAGCTACTAAAGATAAGAAAAAGAAATATTTTAAAAAATACTATAGTGAGAATAGAGACAAAATAATAGAAAACAATTCAATAAATCAAAGAAAGCGGGCAAAAACTAAAATTTAGATTTGCCTCTTTGTGTTTTAAAATATTTACATCATCTTCCAAAAAAAAGTTGACAATGTAATACTATAGGTTTATAATATAGTTGTAAGATAAGAGATGGGCAGAACCCAAGGAGAAATGAAAATGAAAATTTATATAAGTGATGAAGCAATCGATAAGTTTGGAAAAGACGAACTTATTGATATGTTTAAAAGTGCCGATTGTGAATATTAT
>CANPIH010000106.1 GCA_947574085.1 uncultured Mycoplasmatota bacterium
TCATTTGATCCAAATCGTAAAAAAGTACGTCATAAAAAGAAAAAGAAAAAATAAAATTTATAATATAGCTGTAAAAATAATCTTAAAGAGCTGTTTTTACAGCTTTAATTATTTTAGATATTTAAATTTTTTACAGGAAAGAACCCCTGCTACACAATTAAGCGTGATCTTCATTTTTGTACTCTAAAGTTTTTGGGGTATGTTTTTTATATATTTTCTCCCCGTTAAAAAAAGTCCTTTCATGTTATGAATAACTATAACTATGAAAGGAGAGTTCTAACTCTGGATTATGATACTATAAATTTATTAGGTTTATAACCTGATGATGTTCGAGATTTAAATATCATTAAAAATAATAATGTTATTATCATTTCTATCACTCTTACAAAAAAAATAATGTATGTCCCATCTGTAGTAATATTCATTCCCAAGTAAAAGATTATCAAATAAAAAAACATCCATTCTATTTTTAATATGAATAAAACTTGGATTCATTACACTTATTGCTATAGGTATATTTACTTTAACAGTATTTATTTTGTTGAAAAAGAAAAAAGGATTTTCTGATAATAATATTATTATCTTGAGATAAAAAATAAAGCGCTATTTAGATTATTAAAAGAGACGAAAGGACACAATAATATGTAATAATTATTGTGTCCTTTATTTTTGCGAATATTATTATAAAAAAAGTATTATATATTTACGTATAATGTAAATAATATTATAATATTAATGTAAAATAATAAAGTTAGTAGAGTAGTTAATTAATGAGATAAAAAATGTTTTATAATTAATCTGATAGGTTAGGAGGGAAAAAAGTATATATTTGATTATCAAACATTTTAAAAATAAATAATAAATAATACATAAATATATTATAGAAGGGAGAAAATTATGAAGAAAAAAGTTTTGATAAGTATAATTGGAATTATTTTATCTTTATGTATGTCTATTAATATTTTAAGTGTTTATGCTTTATCAAATGACAATGTATCTATGTTGTTTAAAGAATTTATTACTGAATGTTTTGAAGATGAGAATAATGTAATTGTTTTTGATGGTAAACAAGATATTTCAAAAGAGTTTTTAAATTTATACCATGATTCATTTATTAATGATGATTTGTCAACAATAAATACAGCAGTATTAAAAAATAATTATCAGATAACTCATGTCATTGAAACACCAGTAACTAAAGTAAGTAACATAAAATCACAAACTTTTAAAAGCTATGAAAGTGGTTATGATTCAGGAAATAAATATTTTAAAGAATGGATGACTATTTTATACTGTAAATTTTCATATAATCCAGATACTGGAAAAATTACAAATATTTATGATCCTGTATTAGATATTGATTTTGGAAGTTGGGGTTCAAACTTTAGTCCTAGATATTATAATGTATCGACTAGTAAACAACAGATGAGTAGTTTATCAGTTAAATATTCTTGTTCTTATAAAGTTGAAGCAGATTTTCAAATACATGATTATTTACCAAAATTAAAATTAGATTATGGTAGTTGTGGTCGTAGTTATACATTAAAGGCTTAATATGAAATCAAAAACACTTTTAAATAAAATAATTTTAATATTGATTACACTTTTGCAAAGTACATATATATTATTAGAAATAAAAAAAGATATCTTTATTGGAATGAAAAATCTTGAGCAAGTTCAAATTAAGGAGAGAATGGCAATATCGAAGGTTCAGGTATATCTTAATGAATTAATGATCTTGTTAGTAATTAGTATGGTTGTTTGGCTAATTGTAAATAGGAAAAAAGATTTATTTGTAAAAAATTTAAAGAATAATATTTTATTTATCATATTTTTGTGTGCTATTACGTGTATAATAAGTTATGTTTTGAATTTACCTATCGGTAATGTATTAGAAAATATATGGATATTGTTTATTGTTAATATTTTTTTGATAATTTATTATATTTATAAAATCTTTTAGACTTGTTTAAAGTAGAATACCATTCTAATAATCTGTATTGATGAATTAATAAAAATCGAGTAGTCGGAAATAATTAATATGATTATTTCCGACCTCTCACACCACTTATCATGACTTTTTGATTATCCCGAAAAATGACTAATCATGTGGATTATTTCATATATTTTCGGGATAATTTTTTATTTTAAACCATAAAGTTTTTCAGTAATTCTTCATCGTCATCAAAATTGAAATCATATTCATTATTTAATAATGGATTTAGTTTTGATGTAGCACTATTAATAGCTACTCTTTTCATTTCTATATCTGCATTTGCATAAAATTCTTTTGTAGTATTTATTTGACCATGACCCAAGCATTCAGATACTAGATGCAAAGGCATACCATTTCTATATAATTGCATCGCTCTTGAATGTCTGAACATATGGTAGTATATGATTTGGAAATTGTTTGTTTGATTTGTTTACTTTCTGACAATATTTATCAATAAACTTTTAAACAGCATAAACAGATATTTAAGTATGTAATTCATTATGTATCGTGAAAAACAAATAATTATTGGAACCGTTATTTCTGTGACAATGTTTTATGTATTCTTTTAAATGATCAATCGTATTATTCATGATTGGAATTAATCTGTTTTTTTCCCTTTTCCTGTAATCGATACATAAGGTGAGGAATATTCTAGATACAAATCACTAACTTTAAATCCAGAATTTCTTGAATCCTTGCGTCAGTATCATACACCAAAATCATGATGACAAGGTTTCTTTTTTTTCTTTTGTTTTAGTTAAATCAGGCTGTTCTAATAATATTTTTAGCTCATCTTCACTAAAAAATCTATTATCTCACTTTTAGAAATTGTTTTTTTTTAGAATATTTTGCGGTTCTAAATAGTAAAACATCAGTGAGATATAGTGGTTAGAAGAAAGTTTATAAAATGATTGTATAGCAACCAATTTTAAATTTCTCGTTTTTTTGCTCCAGCCCAGCTTTTCCTCCTCATAATTCAAAAATTCCTCAATAAGCTGAATGAAAGTATTTAAAAATGAAAAATTACTTAGTTTGATATTTAAATAACCTATTGCATAATCCAGAAATTGGTTCAGAGTAAGTCTACATACTTTTATAGTATGCACATTCGATCTTTTATGTCTGGAAAGAGAAATTTCAAAAAAATCGTGTATTATTCTAAAAAATAAAATAGAGTTATCTTTCATTATGATTCATCTCTGGAATGATAGACGTCACCTTCCCCAATCAACGGATTGTGACTTAAATAAATTTTCTGGCAGTACAGTAAGTGAATATAATAGGCTGTATCTTCAAAACTAGAATATTCCATATAGGCACTTATATATGGTAATGTATTGAATAGATTTTCACCATCATTTAAAAAATTTTATTATAACCGTAGTTGCTTATCTATTTTGATTTATAACATCCAACTCTAAAAGAAGGAAATAGATATTGATTAGTGGGATTTAGTTTCATAAGTATTTTTATATAGTTTTCCAGGATCTCTTTTACATCGTCAGATATGGGAATGATACATTCTTTATGTATTTTGTTTCTTCTTATACAAATCGTTCCTTTATCAAGATAGACATCATTTAGCTTTATTCCTCGTTCCCCCATTAGGTCTTAATTAGCTTTAGCTAGTGGTTGGCAGTTGCGATATCTCTCCCGCAATGGACTTTCACCATCTAGATATATACCATGCTTGGTGTACTAAATATATGGTGTCAAGTAAAAAAGCTTGACACCTTAAAAATGTTATGTTAAAGTGTATTAGTAAATTAATTAGGAGGAAATATAAATGGCAGTAAAATTAAGATTAATCAGAATG
>CANPIH010000107.1 GCA_947574085.1 uncultured Mycoplasmatota bacterium
TAATAAAAACCACATAATTCCTTATGTAGTTTCTTAAACTGATGACATTGGGGAACTCCCTAATCTCACGTGGGCTATGCCCTAGTGAGATAGGTCAATAAATGACCTCACAACTCAAAGAAGCATAAGCAAAGGAGGAATTAAATGTATGATGGAAATCAAGTATTAAGATTTGAAAGCAAATATAAATCAGCAGATTTAGGTGGACTTGGAGTAGAACTTACTAAAAGAAAAGGTACAGGTAATTACGATCAAGAAAGAACAATATTTAATTATAGTTATGTACCTTTATCTAAGCCGACTCTACAAGAACAAGTCTATTCTAAATTAAAGGATAATAAAATATATTATAATGATAGCAAGAATACCAATTTACTAAATGGTGCTATCGTTACAAGTGGAAAAGAATTTTTTCAAAGTTTGGGAATGAAGTTTAAAGATAGTAATAGAGTGCATCAAGCATGTAAAAATAAAGGGAAACCGATTCTAGTACCTGATATAAAAACTGATGAAGATATACCACAAAGGGTTAAAGAATTTTTCAATGATAGTTATACCTTTTTAGAAAATCTTGTTGGAAAAGATAATATAGTTTATGCACAAGTTCATTATGATGAAGATACTCCACACTTACACTTTTACTTTATGCCTGTTGTTAATGAGGTTAAAAGAAAAGTATTTGAAACTGATAAATACGGAAATATAATCTATCGTGAAGGAATAGATAAAAATGGAAATAAGAAAATGTATCCTGTTCAAAAGAAGGACAAAAATGGAAAAAATGTGTTTAAAACTGAAACAGGAAAATTTCTAAATTGCGATCAGTTTTGGAAAACATTAGGTGGTAAAACATCTTATACAAAAATTCAAGATGATTATAACAAGTATATTACAGAAAAGGGATATAATCTCTTTCGTGGAAATATTGGAGATAATAAACACCATAAAACTAAAGCAGAAAAAGAAATTGAAGATTTAAATGAACAAATAAGTGAAATGAAAATCGAATTTGAAAAGAATAAAAAATTAAATGAAATTGAATTACAAACTTCTAAAGAAATATCTGAATTTAATACAAGTGAAATCTTAAATCCTATAAAAAGAAAAGTTATAGGATATAAAGATGAAGATATTGCTAACTTAATTGATTACTCTAAACAAATGCAAAAAGAAAATTCTAGTAATAAAAATGTAATAAAGAAAAAAGATGTACTACTTGAAGAACTAACACAAAAACTTGGAAATCTTCAAAGTGAAAACAGCAAATTAAAAGATGGTAGGGCTATTAAAGAAAGAGATACTAAAATTTATGAGCAAGAACAAACTATCTCTAAACAAAAAACAATAATAAAAGAAAAAAATTCTATTATTGAAAAACTAGAAACAAAAGTTAATGAATTACAAGAAACACTTACTAACTTTAAAGAAAAAATGTTTAATTTTTGTGATAAGATTTGCAGAGCCTTAGGTCATAAATTAGGTATTCATTATAAAGAAGATGATGATATCAATTATGATGATATGGAATATTATGCAAATGGAGTTAATCATAAATATGAACATTCTAAAAAAGATAAATCAGATGATATGGAAATAAGTATGTAATAAAATAACTCTTAATATTTTAATAAAAAGAATTTGTAACCTTAAATAAATCAAAAAAATTGTATAAATATTAAATAGAAAAATAAAACTAACCTTTTAAAATTAAATGTACCAAAAAATATTATTTTAAATTAAGTAGTGATTGGAGGATTGATAATATGAAGAAAAAATTACAAATTATTGATTACAAATATCTTTTTATCTCTCAAACTTAATTCTATTTTGAAAGGGGTAAATAGATGCAATACAATGTTATTGATATTGTAGATGATGAGATAACTGATACTAAATTAAAAGAAATTATTAACAAAAAGTTATATAAGATAATTGAATTTATGGAGTTTAATGTTAATACAGCTAAATAAATGGTATAATAGTATTGGTTATAAGTTTAACTTTAAACTTAATTATTGCCTTTGTATTGGAGGTAATAGTTATGAATGAAATGGAGTGTGTTGAGAGTAAGAAAGTATTAAGAGTTGGTATTTATGAAAGATTATCTGATGAAGATAAAGATAAAGCAAATAAAGAAGATGATAGCGAGTCTATTAAGAATCAAAGACATCTTCTTATGGAAGAAATTAACAAAAGAGAAGAATTTGCTTTAGTTGATGAATATTGTGATGAAGATTTATCAGGGGCAGGAACTTATAGACCTGAGTTTGAAAGACTTATTAGAGATTGTGAAAGTGGAAAAATTGATGTTGTTTTATGCAAAAGTCAATCAAGATTTTCAAGAGATATGGAAATTATAGAAAAATATCTTCATAATAAGTTTATTGAATGGGGAGTTAGATTTATAAGTCTTGCTGATAATGCTGATACTGCAAACAAAGGTAATAAGAAATCAAGACAAATAAATGGACTTGTAAATGAATGGTATTTAGAAGATGTATCTAATAACATTAGAAGTGCTTTTAATGCTAAAATGAAACAAGGAGAATTTATTTCTCCTTTTGCCTCATTTGGCTATGAAGTTTCTAAAGAAGATAATAATAAATTAGTTGTAGATCCTGTGGCTGCTGAAATTGTTAAGGATATTTTTGACTTATATTTAACAGGATTAGGATTCACAGGTATAGCAAAATATCTAAATAGCAAAAATATACCTTGTCCTTCCCTTTATAAATATCAAAAAGGAATTAAATTAAATGTTATTAGTAATAGACCTAGAGAAAAAATTAAATGGTCAACAAATGCCATTAAAACCATTCTGACAAACGAATTATATTTAGGGCATCTAATTCAAGGAAAAAGAACGACTGTTAGTTATAAAAACCATAAAATTAAACAAAAAGACAAAAAGGAATGGATAAAAATCGAAAATACTCACGAGGCTATCATTGATGAGGAAACGTTTAATAAAGTACAGGTTGCTATGAAAGAAAGAACAAAACCTGTAAAAGCAACAGGAGTTGTACATCTATTTTCAGGTAAAGTATTTTGTCTTGAATGTAAGCACTATATGAGAAAAAAGAACTCTGGCAAGCACGAATATTTAGTTTGTTCAGGTAATCGTGATGGATATGATGATTGTATCAATAAATCAGCCATAAGGTATGATGAACTTGAAAATGTAGTTTTAGATGCAATAAATAAGAAGATTAAGAAATATTACGATCAAAATGAATTAAACAATCTAGATTCCAAAAAGAAGGCAAATAGATTTTCTGATAAAATAAAATCTTTGGAAAAGCAAAAGGAAAATGCTGAAAAAGAAATTTCTAAAACTAGAAATTATTTAAAAAATCTATATGAAGATAAAGTTAATGGAGTTATAACAGTAGAGCAATTTAAAGACTTGATAACTGATTATAATAAAAATGAAGATATGTATAGCAATCAAATTAAGTCTATAAATAATGAAATAGCCTATTATAAAGCAAAAGAGGAATCTTCCAAAAATAATGAAAAAATATTTAGTAAATATCAAAATCTTAACGAATTAAATAAAGTTATTGTTGATGAATTTATTGACAAAATTTATATAGGAAAGTTAAACAAAGAAACAAACACTAGGGATATTCAAATAAAATGGAATTTTGAATGATCCTTTATACATATTAAAATTTAAAGAAAAAAATAAAAAATGTCTTCATAACATTCAAAGAGT
>CANPIH010000108.1 GCA_947574085.1 uncultured Mycoplasmatota bacterium
TTCCACTAGACGAGCAGGATGCATCGTATTTGGCACTATCCGCTAAAATTTTTAACTTCTCTTGTAGTTCCATAAAAATATCACCATGAATAGTATAAACAATTTTTAAACATAAATCAAACAAATGTTTGTGATATTGAGTGGAAATTTTTAGTAAATTTATTTCTTTACTTTCTAAAAACCTTAAATTATAATAAAATATTATTAAAATTTTAAAGGGGGGAGAGAAATTATGACTTTTAATCCATTAGAAAAATTAGAAAAAGGAAATGTTGACTTTCTTTTTGAAATGAATTATCAAAGTCAAAATGACTTAATTGAAGATATACGAAATGCAAAAGATAATCAAAAAATAATCAGTGGTTTTTTACCATTACTTAAAGACAAAATGCCCGATTTTTGTATAAAAATTATTTATGATATGGAAGAATATAAAGAAGAAGTATTTGAGCTTTTAAGAAAATATAGTAAAGGGGATTTATTTTACTTTTTTGAATTAAAGGAACTTATGGATATTTTTAAAAAAACAAATTGGGGCAAAAAAATGGTTTTTGGATTTTTAGACGAGATATTAGAAAAAAATTTAAATATTTATAAATCTCTTTTAAAAATTTCTTTTTCAAATTTTAATGATTGTAAATTTATTTTGGACAAACTTTCTAAACATAAAGATTTAACCATACGAGCTGGTTTTATGCTATATGTGACTGAAAATCATTTTGCTGAAATTACTAACTTTTATGATGAAATTACTAACTATTTTACTTGTTTTCATCAAGGAAAATTAGAATATATGCCAAGTAAATATGTCTCTCAGTTAGCTATTTTATTTTTAAAACATGGTTCTAGAAAAACCTACTATCAAATTAAAGAATTTATTTTAAAAAATTATAAAGAAAATGATTTGGCACGTTTATTTTTAGAAGAAAGTAATCTGAACTTAGAAAATGAATTCTTAACGGATTGTGATCGCCTTTTTACTACTTCTGCTAATTATCAGTTTGAAATTTTTGAAGATTATTCTAATAGGTTATCTAAAGAAGTGCGAGAAAGCTTTACCAAATTTTTATCTTATTTTAAAAATGAAAAATTATACCTAGCTAATTTTGAATACTACGATATTGAACTTATTTTAAAAAATAGATTAGGAAGAGAATTACGTGAATATATTGATAAATATTTGTCTCTTAGTAAACGAACGGATTATGAATTTATAAGAAGTGGATCTACGACTTCTTGTTATCGAATTGGTGATTATGCGTTTAAACTGTGTAAAAGTAAATGGTCTCGTGAAGAAATTATTTGTCCTGATTTGTATATTATAATAAAAAACTTAGAAGAGCATTATCTACGACTTCGTAATGGAGAGGTTATAGCTGGACTAGAAGTACAACCTTTTTTAACAAGAACGATAACAGAATATCCTAAAGATGTTCAAAAAAAGATTTGTTTGTTTTTGCGCCAAGAACTTGAACGTCTAGGATGGTACAATTTGGATTCTTTAATTGGAAGCAGTTGTGGGGATAACGCCATGCTACTAGATAGTTATTTAGATGCAGACGCTCCAAGTTTAGAACGAGTTCCTTCATTTTTTAAACAATATCCAGCGGTCTACATTGATCGAGATCGTTTTTATAGAATAGAAAATCATTACCCACAGGAAAGATAAAGTATAACTGAATCAAAATTATGGAAAACTAATACTATAAAAGGGGTATTGTTATGGCCAATTTAAAAAAATACAACGAAAAAAGAAATTTTACAAAAACAAAAGAACCTGTTGGTAAAAAAGAAGTTTCCCGTCAAAAACTTCGTTTTGTTGTCCAACATCATATGGCAAGGCGTGAACATTATGATTTTCGTTTAGAGTGGAAAGGCACTATGATTAGTTTTGCTATTCCAAAAGGACCTTCTTACAATCTAAGCGATAAACGCCTGGCGGTTCATGTGGAAGATCATCCTTTATCCTATCGTAATTTTGAAGGAACTATTCCAAAAGGGGAGTATGGTGGGGGAACGGTTATGGTTTGGGACGAAGGGTACTGGTTTCCTTATGGAAATCCCACTAAAGATTTTAAAGATGGCTCTATAAAGTTTATTTTGTATGGGAAACGATTAAAAGGTGCTTGGACCCTTGTTCATTTTAAAGAAGACAATTGGTTGCTTAGGAAAGAAAAAGATGAATTTTATCTTTTTTCAGATATACATGAGTATCAAACCAGTGTGAAAACAGGAAGAACAATGGATGAAATAGCAAGTGGAGAGAAACCTAGTCTTAAAAACTCAAAAAAAGAAAGTGTTGTGGAAGGTGTTCAAATTTCAAATCCAGAAAAAACAATTTATGAAAAGCCAAAGATAACTAAAATGGATATTGTTCATTATTATTCTAGTGTTTCTAAACGTATGCTTCCTTTAATTGAACAAAGAATTTTAAGCACTATTCGTTGTCCAGAAGGAATAAAAGGAGAGATTTTTTTTAAGAAACATTTAAAAACAAAAAGTGAAGGAATCGGGCGTATTACCTTACCAAGTGATAAGGATAGAAAAGAAGATTACTATTACATTCGTGATCAAAACGGTTTAATCAGTGAAGTTCAAATGAATAGTTATGAATTTCATACATGGGGAAGTAAGATTCCTAATTACAATCATCCAGATTGTTTGGTTTTTGATTTGGACCCTGATGAAGGGATGCCTTTAAAAAAAATACGTGCTGGAGTAAAAGATTTAAAAAGTGTATTGGATGAAATTGGTTTGGTTTCCTTTTTAAAAACCAGTGGTGGAAAAGGGTATCATGTTGTTGTACCAACGAAAAAATTAAAAACTTGGGCAAGTGCTCGTACCTTTTCGAAAAATATAGCCATTTTAATGGAAACGAAATGGCCAGATAAATATACAAGTAATGTGAGAAAAGAACCGCGCAAAGGAAAAATTTTTATAGATTGGATTCGAAATACAAAAAGTGCTACTTTTGTTGCTCCTTACTCTTTACGTATAAGAAAAAAAGCAAGGGTCTCAATGCCTATTCAATGGTATGAATTAGATAAAGTAAAACCCGATGAAATTACTATGGATATGGCTATAAAAAGATTAAAAAGAAAAGATCCTTGGGAAGATTTTTATAATGTAAATTGAATGGTAAAATTTTTTTAATCATAAGATATGTCTTAATGAAAAAGTCTTATATATTTATGGGAAAGAAGCAAGATTTCTTTTTTTTATGCTATTGTTTACAAAATATAGTATAATTTATGTATAAATGTAAAAAAGACCTAGAAATTTTACTAAAAAAACTGGAGATAAAAAAATTATGAATAAAGATATTGAAGACTTAATAAAAGAAACGATTAATAAGAATAATCTTATTAAAGTTAATGATCAACTTTATTTAAAACAATACCAAATCGAAGTCTTGGATTTTTATCATATTGAATATAAAAAGGCTACTACAGTAAGTGAAATTTTACTTTTAATAGAAGAAGTATTAGAAAATGATTTTAGTTTAGATACTGAAGCTTTAGATGAAGTTGCACAGTCTTTACAAGAATTTAATTATTATCATAATACAAACA
>CANPIH010000109.1 GCA_947574085.1 uncultured Mycoplasmatota bacterium
TCTTTGACTTGTGATGAGGATAGAAAACATCATATTTATTTTGATGAGATTTCTGAAAGAATTTTAAAACGTGTTCCTAAGAATGATAGAAAGTATGTTGAAAAACAACTTCGTTTTCTTGATGAGAATTTTATGGATTACATTGATTATTGGAATGAGAAGTATTATAGGAATGGGTTTTGTGATGCGATTAAGCTTATTGTTAGCTCTTTAGCAACTAAATAAAACAAAGTGGGCAAATATATTTTATATAAAATGTTTTGCCCACTTATATAATTTATTGATTTTAAAATGGTAAATCATCATCTTCTGTATTGATAAATGCAACATCGTCGATCTTATTTTCATTTATTTTTTGCATTACAAAATCAATAAATGATTCTTTATATTCAGTTTTAGATATTTTCTGATATAATCTATCTATGTCCCTCAATGTATCTAAATTTATCTCACATCCATTTGAATATACTTGACAATCTGTTGGAAAAATATATTCTGGATTTATAGTTTTTCTAAAAAAATTATCTTTTAAAACTTTTTGAATATGATTTAAGAATGTCTCCGTTTCATTATATGAAATTATTTTTTTTATTTCATATCTATTTCCTATATTTTCATTTCCGTAATAATCTACATCCACATAATTATTAAAATCCCACATTAAACTATTTATTTTTTCTCTTGCTTCATCTAAATTTACTTCGTTTATTATAGAATCAAAAACATTTTCCTCAATTTCCTTTTTATTTTCTGGTACCTCTATACTAAACTTAGAATATAATTTATTTACATCCTTAATATCCACAATTTCGAAATATTTATTTTCTATTTCCTTTTCTAAAGAATTTTTATATTTTACAAATCCATTATCCGATGTAATATAGTAAAAAAATGCTTCTTCGTTCTCATACTTGTTTATAAATTCTTTTATAGATAGCCAAATAATTGTATCTTTAAATCCTTTATCACTACTATTTGGCTCATCATAAAAAGGAGGTTCCTTATATCTATTCCTTGCTAAAACATTCTCTAGAATGTTAGCTTTTTTATACCCAATAACATTATCTCCAAAATACTCTTTAAAAGATTTATTATATCCATTTTCATTCCATTCTAATACTTTTTCCTCATTTTCATATTTTAAATTTAAAAAATCATTACTACTTTTTATATTCTCAATTTTTTTATATAATTCTTTTATTTTTCTTAACTGAATATTTATATATTCTTCTTGTACCATTTTAGGCACATACACATGATAATTATTTTTTTCTAACTTCGGTATAATTTCATTAATTTTACCAGTATTGGCAACTAAAAAATTTGTATCTAGTATTATTATCTTTTCCATTTTTATTCTCCCTTAAATAGCACATTAAATTTTTCTAAAATCTTTAAGTAATTCTTCTACGTCTTTATATCTTTTAGAGCAATCCGTGTTCATCCCTCTTTTTACAAACTCTTGTAAATTTTTGTCTTCTATTTTTGTTGTATTTGTTTTTCCAGTCATTAAATAATAAATTGTCATTGTTAGAGCATATATCTCATGACACATACTATATTTATCAAAACCAATTATTCTCAAATTCGGATCATTAAACCATCCTTTAAATTCCGTATTTACTGTTGTTAGAGTACTTTCCTCTCGCTTTATTAAACCAAAGTCAGATATTTTTACTACTTGTACATCATCATATATTTTTATTAATATGTTCTTTGGATTAATATCTCTATGTAATCTACCTTTTGAATGTATATATTTAAATGCTTTTATTATTTGATATACATATCCTTTTCTTTCAGTCATAGTAAGTTTATCATTATTTTGTTTTATAAAATTATAAAGATTAAAATCCATATATTCCATTGTATATTCTTTTTTATCACAATTATAGGAATACACATCAATTATATATGGGGATTTAAATGATTTCAACTCATCAAATTCTATTTTAAATCTCTCCAACTCTTTGTCTGATAAATCCTTTTTTGCCCTTTTCAGAACTATTTTCTTATCATAAAATTCGTCTTTATAATAATAGACTAATGCATATGACCCTTCACCTATAAGATGTAAATTTGCACTTTTGTCTATTGGTGTTTCTAACTTTATTTTTGTTTCAGAATATTTTCTATATTGAAAAATTTGACGTCCTGAAATATTATCCGATTCATATATTTCAAATCCATCTCTTTTTAAAAATTCATTTATTTTATCTAATGCTCCCTCCCAATCTTTACTCTCATCTCTAACAGCTGGGTTAAATATCTCTAAGATAAATCTTAAAAATTCCTTATCATTTACATTTTTTATTCCAAATCGTGGATCATAAAATACCCAATCTTCTTCCCAATCCCAATTGTTTATTCTATGTTGAGTTATATCTCCATAAGCATTCTTAAACCTATGGTCAGTAGATTCTATCTCTTGTAAATTATATAATCTTGATAAAAATGCAGTTTCATCTAGCCTTCCACTCCAAAAATATTGTATTTTTTTATCGTTCTTTTTATCGTAATATCCACTTGTTAATATATCTACTATATCTTGTCTTGTAAATTCTGTAATTTTATTATTTCCCATATTATCTCCCATATTTATCTATTTAAAAAATATCTTATGATATTAATATACTGATCTTGCGCATTCAAACAAGTATCGATTAAATACCCTTTTTCCTTATTTGTTTGATATTGGTTTAGTCCCCTATAATAAAATAGTTTATCTTTATCTAAAATGATAAATGGTACAATATTATTTTTCAAACATTCTTTAAAAGCAATTATTCTACCAATTCTTCCATTACCATCTTGAAATGGATGTGTTTTCTCAAATTTTGCATGAAATTTAATTATTTCATTTATTGTTACTTGTTTTAAAGATCCATACCATTCTAATAATTTTTTCATATCCCTTTCAACATTCTTAGGATCTGTAGTTTTTAGTCCTCCAACTTCATTAGGTAATTTTTTATAATCTCCAACTATAAACCAATCTTTCCTACTATCAGATGTTCCTTCTTTTAAAATCTTATGAAATTCTTTTATCATTCTTTCTGTTAATTTTTTATCTGCTATATCCAACATATAATCAACTAATTTAAAATGATTAGCTGTTTCCAATACATCATCTAAATCTGTTATTGAGTCTTTCTCTGCTAATAATGTATTTGTTTCATAAATATATCTAGTTTGATCTTCTGTTAGCTTACTTCCTTCAATATGATTAGTGTTGTATGCAAATGTTATTTGAGTATTATGGTATAAATTGCCTTTTAATTTCATATTTTTTTGTTCTCTTAATATCTCTAAAACGTTTATTTTTGATATATCAAAATCATCTTCTTTTAGCAACTCATCAATTGAAACATCAAATAATTCAGCTAATTTTTTTAATGATTCAATATTAGGTTCTAATGTTCCTGCTTCATATTTTGAAATTGTCGCTGATTTTACTCCTAATATATCTGCAATTTCACCTTGTGTCATATTTTTACTTTCTCTATATAGTTTTATTTTTT
>CANPIH010000110.1 GCA_947574085.1 uncultured Mycoplasmatota bacterium
GATAATACATGATTATCGATAGGAGAATGAAGATGAAAGAAGTTTTTAATTTTACTTTTGTTGATAGGAATGACGAACGAAAAACTTTAAAAGAATGTATATATTCCACAGAATATTTATTTGGAATTATTGGAGAAAGCGGAGTTGGGAAATCACAATTAATTAAAGTTCTAATGAATGAGCTTTCTGATGCTAAATTTATATATATTGAGAGAAAAAAAGAAGATAGAGATACATATCTTAAAATATGTTTAGAAAAAATAGATAATTATAGAGAAACTAAAATTACAGATTATATTAAAACTAGATTTGATATCGCAAATACTGTAATTTCTATAGGTGTTAAAACCGCTCTAAAAATTAAAAATATTGAATTTTTGGATGACGTCATAGATTTGTTATTCAATGCTTCTACTTATTTCATAAATAAAAAAAAGGAAAAGATCCCCAAAGATGAAATTATATATCAGTATATAAACGAAATTCTTAAAGAAGGAAACTATATCCTTATTTTTGATGATTTAACAAACTGCGATACCAACTCTATTGAAATACTGCTTCCACTTCTACGAAAACTACAAAAAGAAAAAATTATTAAAACTTTTATTATTTTAACTGATGCTAAAGAAAATGAAATTTTTATTTCAAAAATATTCGAAAAACTAGACTTTAAAAGAATACTTGTAAAAAAGTTACCCGATTCAACTGAATTTATGAAAATTTTAAATAAAAAAATGATAATCAAAGACGAAAATATTCCAATTATTCAAGAATTATATATTTATTGTGGTGGTAATCCTCAACAATTAAAAAACTTTTTAACAAGGATTTTGATGAATGATACAATAAATAAAATTACTATACAAGATATTATATCTCAGCTAAATCACTCACAAATTAAGGAAAATATTTCTTTTAATCAAGTTGAATATTCAATACTATTTATTCTTTATAATTATGGATATTCTCTAACTAAAGATACCATATTTAATTATGCATCATCTCTTATAGAGGGTCTTGATGAATATATATTCAATAAATCTTTTAATAATTTATTAGATTTAAATATAATTGGGCTTTATGAAGATTTTCTATCGGTTACTTATAAGTTTACACATGATAGTATATTTTATTTTGTAGAAGATTGTTTAAAAAATCTTAAATTAAAGATAATCTTACCCAACTGGTCAAATAAATTATTGAATGGAATTATTCAAAAAAATGATTTATTACCGCATGATTTACTAGAGATAAAAGCTCGCTTATCTTTATATAATAATAGACCAGAATTGTTAAAGAAATACAACCTAGAATATGCAGATTCATTGCTTGAAAAACAAAATTATAATAAAGCGTCAAGTATTTTAATGAGATTATTAAAATGTAGAGATATATTAAATGAGAATGAAATCTGTAAAGCAATTAATATTATGTATATAGTTGGAGATTATAGTTATGTCGTTGACTTCACTTCAAAACTAAAATGTAATACATTTGATTTTTATTATATTAAATCAAAATCTGAAAGTATGTTAGGAAAAAAAGAAGAGGCATATAATACTTTAATGAAAGCATTAAATCTATCAAAAACAAAAGATGAAAAATTACTAGCACTTGGTATTGAGATAAGTATTTCTTTAGAGACAGAAGGAAAAAGAGAAAATGCTAAAAATAAATTTTGGAGTTATTTTAAATCAGTTAAAAATAAAAGTTTAAATGAGTATTCCCTAGGTGATGCACATGTATTAAAATATGCTGAAGATTTTATGCCACTGGAACAAGCATTAGAATATTTAAATAATTCATTAAGAGTTATGGAAAAAAATGAAGATAAATTTTCTTCTGATTGTTTACGCTTAAATATAGGAGTAGTATTATTCCGACAAGGAAAATATAACGAAGCTAAATTAAAATTTAATGACGTCTGTGATAGTTTGAAACTTTATAGAAGACATGAAAGTTCATATGCTTTAAATAATTTAGCAGTACTAAAAATGATTCAAAATGATTTTGAATCCGCTATATCTTTATTAGAAGATGGATTATTTTGGAATTTGTCTTTTTATACTAAAACTGCAATAATGTGTAATCTAGCAATATGTAAAGCTGAATTAGGAGATATTAACACATCTTTAAAATTACTAAAAGACGTTGATCATCATATTTCTCTTTATAATTTGAATTATCCAGATATTATGAGAAAGTTTTATGTCAATTCTGCTTTCATTTTCTATAAGGCTAATAAAATAGAGCAATCAAAAAAATATATAATGAGAATTAAAGATTCAGTTTTAAAGACATCTTCTCAATATAAATTAAATAAATTAATTGAAATGATTCCAGAAATGAAAGGATACCATAAAGATTTAAAAGAACCTAAATTACAATATGAAAAAGTAATGTTTGATTGTTGGATTGTTACTCTAACTCATGACTAAAACGTTCTTGTATAGATTCAAGATATTTACATACAAAATGAGAAAAACTCATACCTGCATTTTTACACATAATTGATATTTCTGTATTACTGCTTATCCTTGGAACTGTATTAAGTTCAATAAAGTATATTTTAAAATCTTTTGTTACTCTATAATCAACTCTAATGATATCTTTATACTGTAGTCCCTCGAATATTTTAATTGTTGTTTCTTTGATTTTTTCAACTATGTCTAAAGGTAACACTTTATCTGCAATAATATCCTTAGTTTTTTTATTTGCTTTATCATCTTGGGTCAATACAGTTTTTTCAAAGAAACTTTTATTTTCTTTTTTTGTCAAGATAACTTCATTTAAAATATAGTTTCCCTTATTTCCTACCAACATGTTCGTGATTTCATACCCATCAATATACTCTTGAATTAATATCTCATTACTAGAATTGTTTAATGTCTTATAAACAGTTTGTATTTCTGAAAAATTATCACAAATATTAGAATCAAAAATACCAATTGATGATCCACTAGCATTCGGTTTCAATAATACAGGATATTTTAGTTCTTTGCCTAAAACATCTTCTAAAGTATAGGATTTATCCAATAAAATGCACTCAGGAACTAAGACTCCTAAGTTTCTTACAGCGTAATTTGTATAATATTTATTATTTGCTAAACCACATAAGAATGAATTTCCACCAGAAAGTTTAATGTTTAACATCTCTGCTAATAAAGGTGCCTGTATACGGCAATACTCTATTTCTCTTCCATCAGACATATTAATGTAAATTCCTCTAGGCATTGAGATATTATTTTCATAATAATGGATAAGTTTATTTATTCCTCCAAAAATTTCGCAATTATATCCTTCTTCACAAAGGATCTTACAAATCTCTTCAACAGATTCTTTTGTTGGATGATCATTGTAATATCTACCGTTTTTGTTTAAATTTGGAAATTCATCCCTAAAATCACATATTATATAAAATTTCATAAATTCCACTCTCCTAACGATAATCATGTATTATCAATATATTATATTTTATCATTATCTTTATACAAATAA
>CANPIH010000111.1 GCA_947574085.1 uncultured Mycoplasmatota bacterium
AGTAAATATTATTGTACTATTAGTAATATAAGCTAAGGAGGAATTTATGAGATTTGTACATATAGCCGATTTACATTTTGACAGCCCTTTTACAGTTCTTGCAGACAAAAAAGGACTTGCAAATAAAAGAAGATTAGAACAAAGAGAAGCATTTAAAAAAGCAATCGAATATATATCTAAAGAAAAAATCCCCTATTTATTTATAGCAGGGGATTTATATGACCAAAATTATATAAGAGAAAGCACGATAGAATATATAAATGATTTATTTAAAACTATTCCAGAAACAAAAATATTTATATCTCCAGGAAATCATGATCCATTTTTAAAAAATTCATTTTATAATACATTTAATTGGAATGACAATGTAGCAATTTTTGATGGAGAAATAAAAAAAGTAGAATTAGAAGATGTAGATATTTATGGATTTGGTTTTACAGATTTTTATTGCTCAAATTCTAAAGTAGAAGAAATAAAAATAAAAAATAAAGAAAAAATAAATATATTATTAATTCATGGAGCATTAGACTCGAGTAAAAATATAGATATAAAATATAATCCAATAAGTAGTAATAAATTAAAACAAATTGGATTTGATTATATTGCACTTGGACATATTCATAAAAGAGAAATTAAAAATGAAAATAATTTTATTTATCCAGGTTCTATGATTTCATTTGGATTTGATGAACTTCGGAGAACATGGAATGCTAGATATAATATTAGAAAAAAATAATATAAATAAAGAAGAAAAAAATAAAATAAAAATTAATTTTATTAAATTAGATAATAGAATTTTTGAAGAAATAAATTTAGATATTTCTGAAATAAATTCTGAGGAAGAATTAATAGAAAAAATAAATTCAATTAAATTAGAAGAAAATAATTTATATAAAATAATATTAACAGGAATAAAAAATATAGAAATTAATAAAAATGAAATAAATAAATTAATAGAAAAAAATAATATAATAAAAATAAAAGATAAAACAGAAATAAAATATAATTTAAATGAATTATCTAAGCAGAAAAATTTAAAAGGGATATTTATTAAAAAAATATTAGAAAAAGAAGATTTAAATGAAGAGGAACTAAAAATGGCAATCGAAATAGGATTAAAGGCTTTTGAATAACTGAAGTAACAAAATGTAATAAAATTTAGAAAAAAACATCTTGTGGATAACTTAAAAAATGTATGGGAAATAAGCATAATATGGTTTTGTATATAGTACATAGATGTGAACACAAAAGGGGCAGAGTAAGCCTAAAACGCCCTTGAAAATTATGTAAATTATATCAAAAGTAGTGCCAGAATGAAAAACACAACCTTAAAGACAAAAAAATGTTTTGATTTTAAAATAATAAAATATATAATTAATAAGAATTAATTAAAAAGCAACCCTAAAAATTATGTAAACACAAGTAAACTAATATGTGATTTATAAAAAAATATTCTAAAATAAAGTAATTAAAATAAATTAAGTAAAAAATTAAATTAATAAATAATAGTTAAAATAAAAATGTAAAAATAAATTTAATTCGAGGTGATTTTTTGAAAATTAATTATTTAAAAATAAATGAATTCGGAAAATTAAAAAATAAAGAAATAAAACTAAAAAATAATATAAATTTAATATATGGAAAAAACGAGTCAGGAAAAACTACTATATTAAAATTTATTTCATCTATGTTTTATGGAATTTCAAAAAATAAAAATGGACAAGTTATTTGTGATTTTGATAAATATAAGCCATGGAAAGGTGATGACTTTTCTGGAAAGATAAAATACGAATTAGATAATAAAGAAGAATATGAAATTTATAGAGAGTTTTCTAAGAAGAATCCCAAGATATATAATAGCAATTTAGAAGATATATCTAAAGAGTTTAGTATAGACAAAACAAAAGGCAATAGATTTTTTTATGAACAAACTAAAATGGATGAAGAGTTATTTTTAGCAACAAATGTCGTAGAACAAGATAAGATTATTTTAGATCCAAATAGTCAAAATATGCTAACTCAAAAGATAGCAAATATACTTTCGTCTGGAGAAGATAGTGTTTCATATAAGAAGGTAACTAACAATTTATCTAAAAAATTATTAGAGGAAGTTGGAACAGAAAGAAGCACAGATAGACCAATAAATAGAGTATTAGACGAAATAGAGAGGCTAAAAGAGTTAAAAAAAGAGATGGGAAATTATTCCAACATACAAGAAGAGTTAAAGGATAGAAAAAAATTAGTTTCTGATGAAATAGTCAATTTGCAAAATGAAATAGAATTATTAAATGAGTTAAAAAAAGTTAAACAAGATGAAGAAAAGAAAAATGAAGAATTAGAAATTAATACTAAAATCACAGATGACTATAATGACAAAATATGCAAACTAAAAGACAAGACACATGATGATAAGAAAAAACCAGAAGATAAAAAAAGTAAAATTGATATTGTAAATATTTTCCTAATAACAATATTTGCAGTTTTAAATATTATAATTAATTTTATTAATATTCCGAGTATTTTTAAAAATATAATAATTTATTCTACAATAATTTATTTATTAGTTTATTTTATTAAATATTTAAAAAATAAATTTAATAAAAATAAAATAATTAAAAATAATAATTTAGAAAAAATAAAAATAGAGAAAGAAATTGAAATATTAGAAGAAAATAAAATAAATAAAGAAAAAGAAATATTAAAAATAAAAGAAGAAATAAAAAATAAAAATAATGTTAATTTGAATTATATAGAAAATAAATATAATAAAATAATTAATAAAGAAGAAATAAATAATTTATTTAATAAAAATTTAAGTCAAATAAATAATGAATTAGATTATTTAAATAATACATACAATAATAAGAAAGTAGAATTAAATACTATATTAATAGAAGAAAAAAATAATAATGAAAAACTAGAAAAGAAAATAGAATGTGAAGAAGAGCTGGAAAAATATTATGAGGAAGAAGTAAGACTTCGCAAATTAGAAAGAATCATAAATCTTGTTAAAGAAACACTTGAAGAAGCGTATAATGAAATGAAGAATGAGGTAACACCAAAATTTACAAAAGACCTATCTTTACTAATTGAAAAAATTTCCAGCAACAAATATAAAAAAGCAAGCTTTGATGCAGACAGCGGGCTTATTGTAGAAAAAGAAGATGGAGAATATATAAGCTGTAACAACTTAAGTTTAGGAACAATAGATCAGCTATATTTATCACTTAGATTAAGTGCAATGAATGAAATCTCAGACGAAAAAATGCCAATTATATTAGATGAAACTTTTGCGTATTACGATAATGAAAGGTTAATGAATATTATAAAGTTTATGGCAGAAGACTATACGGATAATCAAATAATCATATTCACCTGTTCAAATAGAGAAAAGGAAATTTTAGACGAATTGAATATAGAATATAATATGGTTAATTTGTAATTGTATGCAAAAATTCGCTCGGAGCAAAAAATTGCAATTT
>CANPIH010000112.1 GCA_947574085.1 uncultured Mycoplasmatota bacterium
TTTTTAAAAAGCTACATAGCAAGAAAAAGGTTGCTACTAAGCTAATAAAAGATATTTTTATAATTAATGGTATAGGCATTGCGAGTGTTCCTAAACTAGATGCACCAAGCATTATATAAAGAACTTGCCTTAAACTTAAATACCCTCCAAAAATCTTTTCTTCGCGTTTTATATCGAATGGCACTTTAAAAATTCTCATAATCTTATTACCTCCTAACTACCAAGCAAATTGCCCGAATTATTAGTTGCAACATTTATAATAATACCTGCTATAATTAAACTAGCACCTAGTATTACACCACCACCGACAAATCCAAGCAAGTGATCCTATTGATTCAGCTCTTTTTTGTGGGTTATTAGCATTAGCAATCATTTTTATTGCTGCAACAACTACACTTGCAAAAATTAAAACACCACCTAAAGGCATTGCAATAGAGGTTATAACTCTTTTTATATTGTCTGTTGCTGTTTGCACCTCTGCTGTTCCAATACCTTCAGCAAAACAAACATTGCTTTTAATTGCTAATAATGTAATTGTTGTTCCTATTGTAGATAATTTAGTTAGTAAATGTTTTTTCTTTTTTGATAAATTCATAATTTAATCACTCCTTTTACAATTTTTTGAAGGACTAATTGTAAAAGAAACACTATTTTTAAATCAAATTCTTAAAATAGACAATAAAAAAAGGAATACATAGAAAAAGTATATTCCCAAACAGAAGGCACATTGAAGATGTTAAGAACTTTGACTTTATCTTTTGTGATTTTATCAAGCATCCTATTGAAAGCATAATAAGTGAAAATATTAACAATGTTACAAGTATTATTAACATTACCTTAAAGCCCACAAAAAAGATGTTAGATACAATATTTTGAAAATTATTCATATAATCATTTAGCATATTTTCAGCTCCTTTTAGGTATTATTGTTAGTATATTTATTGATAATAGACCTTTTGTAATAATTTAATAAATCATTTGGCGAATGTTCTTGTGCCAATATGTATAAATTGATTAGTGTTTCTCTACTAACCTGTGCAAGTAGATTACTAAATTTGCTATTATATAGGTCATAGAGAATATATATAATTTCTTTTAACATTTGGATTTTATCTTCTTGCATAATAGCCAGTATTTCTTGTGTGTATAAAAAATCTAGGCGATCCAAAATGTCATAGAATTTTGTTGAAATTTTTTTATTATTATTTATGATAAAATTAAATAAGTCATCTATATTAGATTTTATATTATTATTGGTGAAGATTTTTTCATACCCACCTGTGAAATTTTTTTCGTACCTACCCACGAAGTTTTTTTCATACCCTAAAGAATCACTTAAAAAGATTTTTCTTTGAAAATTATTCTCTATAACAATTCTTATATAACCTCGTTCTTGTAACTTTGAAATTGCTATTTGTATTGCTCTACCAGTGCAATGATATAAATTAGCAAAGTAATTATTAGTAGCAAAGCAAAAACCTTCTTTATTAGATAAACAAGTTATTTCACCATATAATAATTTAGCTTTATCAGTTAGCTCATCATCATAACGCACAACTGCTGGTATAATAGCATAATAATTGCTTTTGTTTTCTTCATTCACTGTTTTTCTCCATTTCTATAAAATTTTTATCTGCTTTTTTCCCTGATAAAATACAGGCATATAAAAAGAGGCTAGTATTAGCCCCTAAAAATAAACCAATAAAAAATTGTATCATTTCAATACCTCCATGTTTACAAACAAATTTATATTTTTATAAGTTGGCGCGAATGAATTTTTATGCGCCAGTTTTTAGGCGTACTTGCGCCAAGTTTGTAACTTTTATCAAATTTATTCAATATTTTTTAAACCTTATTAAATTATTTTAAATTTATATTTTTTTGTTCAAATTTAAGTTTCGACTTTTTTTAGGAAAAACTAAAATAGTTATCCACAAAATTAAAAAAATCCTATAAAAATAAAGAAAAAACCTCGTTGTTTTGGTATAATTTAGATACAAACAAAAATTATTACTAAACAAAAAAACGGAGGTTTTTTCTATGAATAATTTTACCACAAATACTTTTCAAATGAAAAGAGAAATTGTTAAATTTTCTAATAAACTTTGTAAAAATTCTAATAATCCTGAAACAAAATTTGTAACAGATATGATTTATGGTATCTCAAAATCTAAAGATATTCTATTATCTAGCATTGCTAGTGAACTTAATGAGAAGATTAAAAAAGCTTATATTATTGATAGATTAAGCGAAAATTTATGTCATTCTTTAGACGAAAATATCGATAGTAATTATTGTGAGCTAGTTATGGATTCTTTAGGAGATACTCCTGTGTTCTTAATTGATGATAGTGATATTATTAAGCCTAAAGGTAAAAAATTTGAAGACTTAGGAACTGTTAGAGATGGTTCTAGCGAAAATAAAGAATATAAAAATGGCTACCACCATACTGAAATAGTTGGATTAACAGAAACTATGAAGCAACCAATAAGTGTATTTTCAAAAGTTCATTCTTCAACATCAAAAGACTATATATCTGCTAATGCAATTACTTTTGAAGGAATAGATAAAGTTGTGGAAATGCTAAATAAAAGAGGACAAAAAGGAATTTTTGTAAATGATAGAGGTTACGATAGTAATGAAATTTTTAGGCACTATTTTGATAAGCAACAATATTTTGTAATTAGATTAAAGGAAAATAGGAAAGTTTATTTAAATCATAAAACCTATAAGATTACTACCATAAGAGACTCGCGAAAAGGAAAAATCAAGATGAAATTAATGTTTCAAGGAGAAGAAAAAGAGTGTTATGCAAGTGTTCTAAAAGTACAAATAACAGCAAAAAAGAAATGGATAAATCTAGTATTAGTATATGGACTTGGAGAAACACCAATGATGCTAGCGAGCAATATACCAATAAAAAGTAAAGAAGATGTAATAAAGATAGCTAGATGTTACTTAAATAGATGGAGAATAGAAGAATATTTTAAATTCAAGAAACAAGAGTACAAGTTTGAAAACTTTAGAGTACGAACATTAAAGGCAATTAATAATTTAAATATGATGTTAACCTATACAATAGGTCTAATTGGATTATTAAGTGAAAAAATTAATAAAAGAGAATTTGTAAATACAATAATTAAAGAATCAAAATCGCTAAAAGATAAAGTATATCTATGGTTTTATCAAATGGCTAGAGGGATATATAACATATTAAAAATGGCAAAAACTGGAATACAAGAATGGGAACATATACGAAAAACAAATAAATATGATGGACAACTTTCTCTGCTCTAGAAGTATAATCACATAGACTATAAAAGCCTTATTATACAAGGCTTATTAAGTGAACAGAAAATTTATAAAACTGGTAAAATAAGTTTTTTAATATACATATTTTACCAGTTTTCTTAGATTACTAAATTTATTTTTGCAAAAAGTCGAAACTTGAATTT
>CANPIH010000113.1 GCA_947574085.1 uncultured Mycoplasmatota bacterium
TCATCACTTCTACCAATTATTTTACCATCTTTTACTACAATAGCACCATAAGGATATTTAGCTTTTCTACTAATTTCAATCGCTATATCTATAAATTTTTCATCCATAAGTTCTATCCCTCTTTCATATATTTACTTTCTTTTACGATTTAATCCTTCAAA
Organism: uncultured Mycoplasmatota bacterium; assembly: GCA_947574085.1. Taxonomy (GTDB): domain Bacteria; phylum Bacillota_I; class Bacilli_A; order RF39; family UBA660; genus MGBC108787. Next base: position 162 of record CANPIH010000113.1, read on the forward strand.
CCTTAACATTTAAAATTCTATTCTTATTGTAATAGATTGCTTATAAATTCAGATATTTCATTGTTATTTTCACATAATATATATACATTATCCTTTGCTCTTGTTATAGCAACAAATAATTTATTTTTAAATTCATCATTTACTTTATTGTATTTATTGTCAAGTATTATAATAACATTATCATTTTCTAATCCTTTAGAAGAATGTATAGTCATAATTCTATTTTGCTTTTCTACAATATAGTAATTATATTTATATTTTTCATCTTCTATTTTACGTTGTATTTCTTTTAGTGTTTCTAAATTTATTTGTATTCCTAAAATGTTACAACTATTTGACAAAAACTCTACTAAGTTAGTGCTTTCATCAATTTGAAATTCCCTTTGTTTAATTTTTGTGTTGCAATTATGCAATAATGGTTCTATTTTTTCAAATGGGTATTTATATTTATCTAAAACATTATCATAATTTAAATAATACTTTAATAATTCATCTATAATATCACTATTTAGATAATAATCATTATAGCTTTTATTGTCTAAATCAAGTTTCTTAGTATAAATAATATCAAAATCTTGCTTATATAATTCATATATTTCTTGTGCTTTTTTATTACTTTCTGTTAATATGAAAGTATTATTAGGTAAACTATTTAAAAATTCTTTATCAATATAATCTATCATTTGTACTTTTGAATCGGTATTAAATTTTTTTGTTATAGATTTATCAAATATTTTATTTGCATAGTATATTATACTTGGATGACATCTTACACTAACATCTATTTTATACTCAAAGTACCCTTTTTCAATTAGTTTCCTAAATAACTCTGGTCTAGCTCCTCTAAATTGGTATATTGATTGATTTGCATCTCCTACCATAACTATATTTACATTCGTATACTTTTTTAATATATCAAAAAAATAGTGTTGGAAATAATTCAAATCTTGTGCTTCATCAATATAAATAGTATTATATTTATTATTAAACCAATTTTTGAATATTTCCATTTTAACAATATAACTTGCAAAAAAATATGATGGAAATGAAATTTCATATTCATTATTTTTTAACTTTTCTAGCCATTCATTATAATATTGATTACCCACCTTCTGATAATTCTGATATATATCATAAAATCTTACTAATTCGTTTACTGTTAAATAACGTCCGATTGTTTTTACATAGATACTTTCCATTTATCTTTACATTATCTTCTGGAAAATTAATATTGTTTTTTATCATAACTTGTTTATTGAATTTATCACATTCTTTTAAGGCTCTATTAACAAACACGCATATTATATTTTTAACAAAAGAATCTATTGTTCCAACAAAACAATTTTCTAAGTTTATTTTCTTATTTATTCTATTTTTTAATTCTTCTGATGCTTCTTTTGTAAAGGAACATGCAACAATTCCTTTATAATCCTCTATTTCCTGTAATTCATTTTCAATTCTTTTTACAACTGTATATGTTTTTCCAGAACCGTGGGCAAGCAGAGACATAAATATACCTTTTCTTTGAAGATATAATACTATTTTGTTCATCATCTAATATTCTTTTTACTTCTTTGCTCAAGTTAATCATATAAAAATCCTACCAATACTGAATTTTTATTATTATCATTTACAGTTATATCTATATTATATTCATCAATAAAATAATGTAAGTTTTTCAATTTTGCTTGTTTTAAGAATTTTATAGCCTCTTCTGTTACTTCATTTTTTTCATCTAATTTTATATATTCTATAAAATCTCTTTCAAAACCTTCATTATGTTGAGAAAAAATAATATTGTTCTTTCTCAATAAGTTGCAAATATCTGAAATTTTGCTCTCTATTACTTGTGGTTTAGAATCTATATCTGTAAATCTAAATTCTAACTTTTCAACATTTAATAATTTTTTTAATTCTTCTTTTATATCATCACTTAAAAATTGCATACATCTCTCTAATCCTGCATATCTATACTCTTCTACCTTAGGTACTTTAAATATATCGTTATCTGTTTTTATATAGACAGTAATTCCTAACTTTTCTAAAAGTTCTTTTATAGTTTTAAATGCTATACCATTAACTGCATATATTCCAAATCTTTTCTCATTAACCATTTTACAAAAATTATTATCTTTTGCCATTAATAAACTATAGAAATATTTTTCAGAATCTCCTTCTATAAGAAGAACGTTATTATAATATAACATTTCTGCAACTTCAACATTTATCAAATATCCAAACTTCTTGAAGTCCTCATTGTTTATTTTATTAAAGTTAAATATTTTTCTTTCTTTATTAATTGGATCATACGATACTTTTATAATTTGATTAGTTTTTTCAAAGTCAATTGTATATGGAGAGTGTGTTGTTATGATTAACTGGCTAGGATTCATTTTTAACAAGGCACTAATATACACTTTTTGTAATAATACATATAAGTGATTTTCAGGTTCTTCAATTATGAATATTTTTTTCTTATTATCATTATAAATTTTAGATTTTAAAATCATTGAGAATATCTTATTCTTTCCATCTCCAATATTATCAAATTCATTATCTTCAGTATCGTAAGCATTAACATTAAGTGATTTATAAATGTTCTCCTCTTTTATGTTTGGCATTACTTTAAATTTCAAATCTTCAAATAACTCTGAAAATTCACCCTTTTCATTTATTTCTCTTTGTATGTCATTAATTATCTGTTCATTTTGTATACTACTATTTAAATTCGATATTTCAGTCGTTATGTTATCACTAAAAAACAGTCCTTTTTCTTTATTATCGCTTTCTTTAAACTTAAAAAATTCTTTTTTAGATATTTCTATATCATATACTGGATTAATATACACTATTGCTAAAACCTTATCCAACTGTGTTTGTATATTTGCTCTAATTTCCTCAAAATCCATTTTAGGATTTCCATAAAATAACGTATCTTCATATTCCAATGTATCTTCATTATATTTTGATGTCAATTTTACAATAATATATTTTTTATTATCATCAATGTGTATGTAATTGCCAACTAATGCTAATTGTTCATTTGTTAAATCATCTGCTGTCAATTTTATCTCTATTTCTATGTCTTCTTTATTTGAATTAGTAGAATCCGTTAATATAAAAGGGATTTTCCTTTTACTATAATCCAGTACTTTCATTATTGCAGAACATATATTAGTTTTGCCACTGTCATTTTGCCCTATAATAATTGAAACTTTTTCAATTGTATCTACATTAATATCTAATCCTCTGTAATTTTTAATTCTTAAACTACTTATTAGCATATTT
>CANPIH010000114.1 GCA_947574085.1 uncultured Mycoplasmatota bacterium
GGAAAACCTCATATAGGAAATACTTATGAGATCGTTCTAGCAGATGCAATTGCTCGTTACAAAAGATTGAAAGGTTTTTTAGTATATTTTCAAACTGGAACCGATGAGCATGGCGAAAAAATCCAAATTAAAGCAAAAGAAGCTAATATAACACCAAAAGAATTTGTGGATGAGATAGCTAGTGAAATTAAAAATATTTGGGATATTATGAATACCAGTTATGATAAATTTGTTCGAACGACCGATGAACATCATGAGAAAATTGTTCAAAAAATATTTAAAAAAATGTTGGATAAAGGAGATATTTATTTAGGAGAATACAAGGGACTTTATTGTACTCCTTGTGAATCTTTTTGGACTGAAAATCAGCTTGTAGATGGAAAGTGTCCAGATTGTGGAAGAGAAGTAGAGTTGAAGAGTGAAGAATCTTATTTTTTTAAATTAAGTAAATATCAAGAAAAGTTAATGGAATATATTGAATCACATCCAGAATTTATTCAACCAGCTTCTCGAAAAAATGAAATGATTAATAATTTTTTAAAACCTGGTTTACAAGATTTATGTGTTTCTAGAACTTCATTTGATTGGGGAATTCCTGTAGTAGAAAATCCACAACATGTGGTTTATGTATGGTTAGATGCTTTAACAAATTACATTACCAATATAGGTTACGACCCAGATGGTTCAAGTGAAGAATTTAATAAATTATGGCCAGCAGACTTGCATTTGATTGGTAAAGATATTATTCGTTTTCATACCATTTATTGGCCTTGTTTTCTAATGAGTTTGGATTTACCTCTTCCAAAACAAGTTTTCGGACATCCTTGGCTTATTATGAGTGATGGAAAGATGAGTAAGTCAAAAGGAAACGTTATCTATGCTGATGATTTAGTGAAAGAATTTGGAGTAGATGCAGTACGTTTTTATGTGTTACATGAGATTCCTTTTGCAAGTGATGGCGTATTTACTAAAGATTTACTTATTGAGAGAATAAATGGAGATTTAGTAAACATTTTAGGGAATTTAGTAAATCGTACCATTTCTATGGCAAAAAAATATTTTGATAGTCACTTAGAAAATAAAAAAATAATTGAAATTGTGGATAATGAACTTATTTCGATGATAAATGCTTTAGAAAGTGAAATAGATAATAAAATGACCAACTTAGAAATTGGATCTGCTATAGATGAAATTTTTGAAGTATTACGAAGAAGTAACAAATATATTGATGAAACAACACCATGGACGTTAGCTAAAGAAGAAAGTAAAAAAGAAAGACTTGAAACCGTACTTTATAATTTAATAGAAGCGATTCGAGTATGTGCTGTATTTTTGAGTCCATTCTTACCTGAAACGAGTGAAAGAATTTTAAGTCAAATTCATTCGAGCGATACTTCATTTAAATTTAATGAAAATGCTGTGTATGACTTAAATGAAGCTGAAATTTTATTTCAAAGAATAGATATGGATAAATAGAAAAGTGAAAAAAATACTTTTCTTTTTTTTATTTTCATGTATAATATTGTTCTAATTAAAAAAGGGGTTTTTTATTATGGACTATGAAAAAATATTTTATCAGTACGAAGAACAATATATAGATAGAAACAATCAACGAATAAAAGAATTTGTTTATTTATTTTTAAAAGAGTCAGGTATTTGTGAAAAAGAAGTTAAAGCGATATACGATTGTAGAGAAAATGATTTTATGGATTTTTATGATTCTTTAAAAAAAGTAGTGTATCGTTTTTATCCAAACCTTATTCCATTTTTTGAAGATTTATTGAAACAAAGTGGATTTAATACGATTTACGCTATACAAGAAGCTATGTTTTATTTAGGCTCAACAACGAATAAAAATTTAAATAAAGAATGGAAAAATTTTTTAATGTTATCTCCTTCTATAAAAAACATAGAATACAATCAAGGAGAAATTATAGTTTTTAGTGAGAATTTTGGTAAACATTCCTTTTATTCTATCCAAGATTATTTTCGAGAAGATTTTTGTGCAAAACAATTTATAAGAAAAATGCGATATGAAGACAATTGCAAGGATGGTGGTATTTGTCATATTGCTTCTTGGGACTTTATGGATCTATTAGATAATGCAAGCTTAGTAACTGAGCTTTTGCCATTTTGTTATGAAGGAACCTATTATCATAGTATAATAAGAAATGAAGAAGGAATGTTTATTGATTTAGCTAATGAAGTTGTGTATGATGAGAAGACAAGAAAAGAATTATATCAAGGCCAAATAGTTTGTGAAACGAGAAAAGAAGATTTAGTAAGTCATTTGAATGAAGCAATTGTAGCTTCTATGAATCCTAATATTGAAGAAGAGTTTGGTAATTCTTTATTGTTAACTTTGCATAAACAAGCTAAAATGCTAAATGGAAAAGAGTGATATCTATGTTTTGTGATACACATTGTCATTTGTTTCAAGAATATTATGAGAATATTGATGAAGTTATAAAGCTCGCCAAAGAAAATAGTGTAAGTCGTATGATTGTAGCGGGTTGTGATTTTAAAAGCAATAAAGAAGTATTGTCATTAATTCAAAAAGAAGAAATTTATGGAACTATCGGAATACACCCAGAAGAAGTGGAAAGTTATAAAGAAGAAGATTTCCAATTTATTGAAAAAAACTTGAATACTAAAAAAGTTATTGCAATTGGTGAGATAGGATTGGATTATCATTATACGAAAGAAAATAGAGAGAAACAAATTCTTCTTTTTGAAAAACAACTGAAACTCGCGGAAAAATACGATATGCCTATTGTTGTTCATTCAAGAGAGGCTACGAAAGATACAATTGAGTGTCTAAAAAAATATAAAGTTCGTGGTGTTATTCATTCATTTAGTGGGAGTTTAGAAACCGCCAATCAATATATAAAAATGGGCTTTTTATTGGGAGTTAATGGAGTTATTACATTCAAAAATTGTAACTTAAAAGAAGTAATAAAAGAAATTGATTTGCATAACATTGTATTAGAGACCGATTCTCCATTTTTAACACCTGTTCCTTTTCGTGGAAAAAGAAATGATCCTAGCAAGGTTTTCGATATTGCTGAATATATATGTAAATTAAAAGATATATCAAAAGTAGATTTAGCAAAGATTTTAAATGAAAATAGTAAACGAATTTTTGACATTTAAGATTTTCTTTGTTAAACTATTTGTGAAACAAGTTACTAGCGAGGTGATGGTTTAAGTGCAATCTATATTAAAAATGATGAAAAAATTACTACAAATCGCATTGCTTCTTATGCTTGTTATTTTTGTAGAATCTAGTAATAATATTAAAGAAACAAAAGTATTAAATGATAATTATAATAAATCGATAGATTTGGCCACTATGGCAATGAAATTAAAAGAAGATATAGCAAATGA
>CANPIH010000115.1 GCA_947574085.1 uncultured Mycoplasmatota bacterium
ATTTGACTTTTAATCAAAGGGTCGAGAGTTCGAATCTCTCGCGGGTCACCAGATTGATGTGAAACTCGAACTTTTCTGTTTCGAGTTTTAATATGCCTAAAATTTTGGTAGAATATTTATAAAAATTAAATTGATATAATGGCAATGAAAAAATTAACTATTTTTTAGAGGTTAAACCGATGACAGAAAAAGTTTTAATTATTAAAAGATAATTATGAATTCTTGTATGAATATTATATTTATCTTAAAGATTTAAAGCGTTATTGAATAATATACTAAGAGAAATAATATATGAAAATTAGTTAAATTAATTGATTTTTAAATAAACAAAGGTTAATTTCATTTAATCTTTTTTTGTTTGCTTAATACTTTAATACAAAATTAAATAAAAATTATTGAAAACTAATATGAGCTTTTTTCAATAATTTACTTATTTTAAGGTGTTTTTAATTTATAATAATTTATAATTTTATATTTAAATATTCCACAAATAAAAGTTATTTTTTTCAAAACTTTTATGTTTTTTATTGCCAATTTATGGAATAAAATAAATCGACCTTCTTCTACAATGTTTGCAATTAGCAATTTGTATACTATTGAATGTAAAAAGTTAACGATGCGTCGTTAATAGTTTTTGTGATTTAGTTGATATACTAAAAATGTAAGGTGGTCAAAATGAAATTATCAAAAGCAGTATCCCAAAAAATATTAAAAATATGCAAAGAAAAAAACATATCAATCAACAAGCTTGCTGCTATTTGTTGTGTAACGCAAAGTACAGTGCAAAGTTTAATACAAGAAAAGTCTGAAAGTCCTAAACTTGCAACAATCATTAAAATTTGTGAAGGACTTGGGATTACACTTGAAGAATTTTTTGACGATACCTTATTTGCAAATTTAGAAAGGGATGACAAATGAAAATTATTAAAGAAAAAGACAAAACACAATTTGTTTTAGAAAATAAAGATGTGGTTGAAATAACTTCTTTATACAAAAAGCATATTAAATTAACAATAAAATGTCTAGGGAATACTCTTCACATAGAAGAAAATCTAATGAATTTAGAAAATTTAGGTGAAGAAGAAAAAGCAATTCAAGTAATGAAAAATTACTTAGAAAAAGAAAAAAGGAATGTCAAGAAATAACTTGATTTTTTTTAATGGCTATACTATAATGAAAATACATTTTAATTTGCACCCATAGCTCAATTGGATAGAGCGCTAGACTACGGATCTAGAGGTTAGGGGTTCGACTCCCTTTGGGTGCACCATTGGAAATTCTATTCGAAACTCTTAGGAAGGGTTAGAATTTAATCAATCAACTTTCTAAAAAAAAGTTGATTTTTTTGTATTAAAAAATAATTTAGAGTTTTAAATTACTAACTAATAATTATTTTAATTCCTCTATTTGGCAACTGGAAACCTTATTTTAATTCTTTTTTTGAATAGGCATAATTGTTGGCCCACAAAACTTGTTTTACAATCTTACTTTTTTGTGGGGATACTTATTTTTGGAAGCACAAAAATGGTTAACTATCAGCTACATCATAATATTTCTTAAAAAATGTGAACTCGTTAATGAAAATATTGTCAAATCATAGTATAATTAAAGATATAAATATTTGAATTTTTGATTAGAGGTGATAATGATGGAAACAACAAACTTATCAAAAATTAGAAGAGATAAAATGTTAAATACTATAAGTGAAATTAAAAAAAATTTTATAGATGAAGAAATATTATTAAATTTATCTATGATTGAAAACGAATTAACAAAAAAGAAATATGGACTTATATGGGGAGAACATGAAGAATGTATTGATAAGGAGTTAGAAACTAAAATACCTACTTTTGAAGAAATTAAAGATAAGGAAATAGTGACTAATTTAAATGATAAATATAATTTTTTATTAGAGGGGGATAATCTTCATAGATTATATTTATTAGAGAAAACACATAAAGGTAAAATTGATGTAAATTATATTGATCCACCTTATAATACTGGAAATAAAGATTTCGTATATGGTGACAATTATGTTGAATCAGAGGATGGATTTAGACATTCGAAATGGTTATCGTTTATAGAAAGAAGATTAAAAATTGCAAAAAATTTATTAAAAAATGAAGAGATAATTCTAATAAATATAGATATAAAAGTTGAAAATAAATTTGAAGCTTTAAAAGAATATGCTAAAAAGTATAATGTAAATTGGGGATTTGTAAGAGATTATGATAAAAACGATCGTTTGTATTTATGCAATACTGAATATACAGATGAGATGGAGAACAATAATTGGGTTTTGCTTGAAAATAAATTATAGAAAAGTTCTTGTGTGAAAGAATTAGATAATTTTAAACAATAATAAAATGGTTTTGAAGTACATAACCAAGAATAGAATTACAAAATAAATGTTTAAAATTAAAATAAATAATTCAATTGAAAAAAATCTAATTTTCGTTTATTTTATAAACCAATTTTATGGAGGCATTATACTATGAAATATGAAGATTTTTATAGGCAAATACAATTGCGTGAAGAAAAGCCAAACTTAAAAAATGAGCAAATTGCTAAAAAAGTTCTTTTAGAGCTATCCAAAAAAAAATTACCTTATCCAATTACAAAAAACTTTAGTGAATCCTTATTATACAATTATTTTTATTTAAAAGGTACAGAATATGAAAAGGGTTTTATTGAACTTTTAAATTTATACAATTTTAATTATTCTATGTCTATTCATAATTCTATATATTACTTATTAGCAACTAATAAAGAACATGTAGATTATATTGACCCTTTAAAATGGCCTGGTATTTTTGATATAAATAAGTACAATTCAAAATATGTTTTAAAATCAATTTTAGGTGAAATTGAAGTATATAAAGCAAGTGAACATTTTTCAAACACTAATTCGGAATACATTTTTGATAAAAAATTAATGGGAGAATGTTATGAAAGAACTTATGATTTTATTAAAGAAAATCAAGATTATCAAGTTATTCTGGCATATATGCCTAACTTTTTTTGCGGAGGAAATTATCATGTTTATTTAGAAAAAAAGAATCACATATTAGATATTGCATCAAATGCTTTATATTTTTCTAAAGAATCAAGTGATAAAATATTCAAAGGTACAGAAATAGAAAAATTATCTTATTCACAAATTGAAAAGAAGTTTGGTTTAATTAAACGGAGAATTCCTAGGATAAATGATAAACAAAAGTTATTAACATTAACTTTGTATTATGATCACAAAAATTATAAAAATTGACTACACCTAATGGAGAGTGAACATATTAAAGTAAGAAAAAGGATAAGTTTTGACTTATCCTTTTACAGAATGTAGACAAACCCATAGATTTTTTCTATGGGTTTTCTATTAATTA
>CANPIH010000116.1 GCA_947574085.1 uncultured Mycoplasmatota bacterium
TTATTCCAAAAGAAATAATGGAGAAATTGCCAACGGAAGAAGAATTAAATTTATATATAAAAAAATTACCAAATGAGGAAATTAAAGAAGAAAATGATTAGTATTTTGAAATTTGCCACTGGTGGCAAATTTCAAAATTTATATAAATGAAGTAAATGTTAAACTAGTTTCGCAGTGTGTAACCAGTACTAGTAAATGTAATAAATAAGGTGATATTATGATTAATAAAGTAAATAATTTGAACGAGAAATCATTTAAAAATTATAGTGGACCAGATAAAGAATTTAAAGAAAAAAATATTATATTTGGCTATAATGGGAGAGGAAAATCTTCACTTGCAAAAGGAATAATTCAGGAATTTTTGAAAGATAATGAAAATAAAGAATCAAATTATAGATTCTTTAATAGAAATTACATTAGTAATAATTTAATATTGAAGAAAGCAAGGATTCTAAAATTAAAGGTGTTATAGCAAATTTTGGTAAAAAAGATGTAGATATTGAGAAACAGATTGAATTATTAGAATTAAATATTGTTGATACCAAAAAACTTGAAGATGAAATAAAACAATTAGATAAAAATATTCGTACTGAAATTGATAAGATACATGACAATAAAAAAGGAAATATTTCAATACAAAAAAAGCCAATTTCCAAAACTAATAAAGAAGTTATATTATTATATAATGAAGATGTTGAAAAAGCAAAAAAGATCGAAAATAATGAAGAAAAATTAATTAATTTTAAAGGAGATAACACTTTAGAAAAGCAAAAACTGAATATCGAAAAAATAAACATACCAATTATAGAAATCATAGATAATAACGAAATAGTGAAAGTAAAAGATATATTTTCTAAAATATATGATGATATTGAAATTCCAAGCTCTAAAGTTGTAGAATGGATTTCTATAGGGCTATCTATACATCATGAAGGAGATAAATGTAAATTTTGTGGTGGAAACCCTAATTTAGAGTTTATAAGACATAATATAGAAAAATATAATTCTAATGAAAAGCAAAAGGCAGCAGTAGCATTAAATGATTTTAAAACAAGATTAGAGATTTTACTATTACAAATTGATAATTTATTATTGGTAAAGGATAATATAAATAACAATTTAGAAAAAGATATTTCTAACCATTTTAATAATATTCAAACTAGTAGAGAAGCATTAGAAAAGATTAAAGAAATAGTAGTTAAAAAAATAGAAAATATAAACTTAGAAATATATCTCAATCATGAAGAAACTATATCACTCTTAAATGAAATAGAAAAATCTTATAATGAAATAATACTCGAGAAGAAGAATGAAATAAAACTAATAGATGATAAAATTTCTAAATTAAATATACTAATTAAAGGTGCTATTGGATTAGAAATACGAAGAAATACATTTATAAATAACAATATAGAATTGGCTGAAGAAAAGAGAAAAGCATTAAAAGAAATTAATACCAAGAATAAAGAAAACTTAAATAAGATAGAAAAGCTAAAAATGAGTAAATCAAATACAAAAGACTTTGCAGAACATATTTTAGAATTTAAAGTTAAAAACAGTCTACCAACATATTCAAATTTTAATAACATAAAACTTGTATTATGTGGGAATAATCCTTTAAGAAATGATGAGTTAGCTATTGGCACATTGTTGAATGTATGTAATATTTTATCTCATAAGGCTTCAAGAAATCCTGATGAGATATTAAAAGCAGCCAAATTTTTAATGAAAAAAATTAAAAATGTTGATGAGTTACATTTTAATACAATGAAAGAATAAATAATTTTAAAGAGGGTGTTAAAAATTATTTGAAATTACACTTGTTTTATAAATTTGTTGAAAAAAGTATAAATTTGTGATAGTATACGGAAAGAAAAATAAATATGAAAAGGGAACTTTTCATAAAAATACATAAGGAGGAACATGGATAGAATACTTGATATTGAAAACAACAAAAGAAACGAAAATGTAGAAGTAAACGCATTTATAAAAGAATTAGAAAATGCTTTAAATGCTAATAATCTTGCAAATTCAAAAGGGGTATACACGACACTATATGATGAAGTATTGAATGAGATAAATTTAGCAACAAAGTATAAAGGAAAATTAAATAGCATAATAAAAGAATGTATGAAAAATGAATCTTATGAAAATGATTTTTGGTATATTAATTATGATAAATCAAAAAATACATTTTCTATGGATTTATATAGTGATGGAAAGTGTCAAAAATTCCCAATAACTATGCAAGATATAAAAGATTATAACTATAAAGTTGGTATGACATATTGGGCATTTGAAGATGGACGTATGTTAGAAGAAGATGCTATAAAAGACAGTATCAAAATTGATGTAGATTCAGCACTAGCAGATTTAGAACGAAATAATAAAAAGTGAGAGATATATGAATAAAGAAGATTTTGATATTATTGAAGGAAACCCACAGTATTTTGAATTAGATAACAATGGAAGAAGCAATGGTGCTATTGCTATTATTAGCAAAAATACATTGCCTTTAATTACAAAGAAAAAGTTAAAATATACTGAACCTAGCAATTGGAATAAAGCTTTTGAAAATAAAAAGCTTTTTGAAAAATGCCATATAATTGCATATAGCTTATCAGCAAAAATTGCTAATCCAAAAAATATTTTCATAGGAACAGTGAAATTAAATAAAAGTTATATGAAAAAAGTTGAAAATGAAGTAAAAAAACACATTAATGATAAATCAGTAAAAATATTGTATAGAGTTAATGTCAAGTACAAAGGTACTAATAAAATTCCAATAGGAGTATTAATAGAGGCTCAATCTATAGATGATAGCTATAGTGTTTGCAGATTTTGTTATAATATTCAAAGGGGTAAAAATTTTAGATATAGTAATGGAATGATTGTTGGAGAACAACAAATTTGGTCAAAAGTAGTTCAAACAGTAGCAAATAAAATTGCAAGAAAAAATAATAGAAAAAGTGGATATATAAATTATACTATAAATACTAAAACAAAAACATTTCATTTATATGATAATGATTGCAAACAGTTGCAGAATGCTGAACCTAAAAATATACAAGAAACAACTGCAACAGAAAAAGATTTACTAGCAGTTGGATTAAAATATTGCAAAAACTGTGTAAAAGATAAGTAAAATGTGATTTATTAACAATATGAAGGATAACTATAATGAGTAATCAAATTGAAAATAACATTATAAGGATTTAGAGGAAAAATATAAAATAAATTAAAGTTTTATAAAAGACTTGTAAAATATAAAATTTTATGTTAAATTAAAAACATAGCAAAAGACAAGAAAATACCGATATGGGTATACACTTCTTTGAAACTATTGCTATAACTGATTTTGAAACGGATAATAAGGTGCTTT
>CANPIH010000117.1 GCA_947574085.1 uncultured Mycoplasmatota bacterium
AGGAGATACGTTTATGAATAATTTACAAGTCGTAGTTGATGCCGGACATGGAGGATACTGAAAAATCCAAAAATAAAAGAATGGCTATAAAGATAAGTAAATACAAGAAATTAAGGTACTTTGGTAGGAAAGTATCTTTTTTGATGGTATAATAATTCATGAAGAAATAGGAGATGTAGTATGCAAGAGATAAAAGTAGACCAAATGGAAAATGTTTATGGTATTAAAAAAATGATAGTAAGTGTTGATAATAGTAATAAATTGTTTCAAGATATAGTATATTCAAGGAATGGAATCTTTAAAACATCATTTTCGACATGTTTATATGAATTATCAAATGGTAATGAACAGAATATAAAAGATAGAATTACTGATACTCCAGCTTCGATTAAATTAGAAATTGTAAATGATGGAGTTCCTACTAATAGTTTAAAAAATAAATTTATAGTATTTTCTAGAGAAATATATCAAAAGCATTACAAAAAATTATCTGACTATGATAAAGAATTAGAATTATTAACAATCAAACAAAATGATAAAGAATATATTGAAAGATTAATAGTTGATGATACTGAAGAGCCTTTAATAGAGTTAAAAGTAAAATCAAAAGGAATTGGATTGGATTTTGAAAAAACTATGGATTTATTAGGTGATAAGAGCTTAGGATATCTAGATAATGTTATATATGTATTAAAGTCAATAGAAGAAGCACCGACTATAGAGATAACACAAGTAAATTTCAAGAAAATTTTTCAAAAATCATATGATTTTATAGATAGTGTAAATTTTAAGGATCAAGTCAACAATTATATTAATATTGTAAATAAAAGAATTAAAGAAGAACTATTTGATGAGAAATTTGATGAAAATAATTGCTTATCGTTTTTAGATACAATAAAAAAAGAAGGATTTTTAAGTCGTAATAAAAATCGTGGATTGATAATACAAAATAAGGAATATTATGATTTTGAAGAGGTAGAAAAACTTTTTAAAGAAACTATTAAAAAAATTGCAGAAGATCCTAAAGTGTTAGAAATAAATAAGGAATTATTAAAAACTATTGGAAACTCTGCGGAAGCGAATAATATTAAAAAGGAAATAATTGATAATCCAATTTTGGTTAAAGAATTATCGTTGGGCAAAAAAGACATAATAAAAGCCGCTTTAAAAAATTCGGGAGTTCAATCAAAGTATTGGATAGAAATATTGAAAAATACCAAAAAGGAAATATCAAGAGTTTTAAACCAAGTAAAAAATCAAAAAAATTACTTTGAAGAAGCTATTGAAATTTATAAAAAAAGATTTCATCCTGTTTTTGATATTGAACTAGTTAATAGACAAGAATCAATGTTAGGTCTAGAAATGCCATATATAATATTTAAGCATAAAAGCAATCTTAACTATGAGTTAGATGAGGATAAACTTTATGATATTTTATCTTCTGGTGAAAAGACAACATTGAATATTATTAAGTTTATAGTAGAATATATCTCTAGTAAACAAAATAATCCAATTATTATTCTAGATGACATAGTAGAAACATTTGATTATTCTAATCGATATGCTTTTATTGAGTATATAAATGATATGATTAAAGATGGAGTAACTTTAATCGTCTTGACTCACAATTTTGAATTTTATAGAACACTAAGTAGTAGGGTTAGTGGATTAAGAAAACTAGTTGCTTCAGTAGATAAAAAAGGTGTAGTGTATATTCAAAAAAATAAAAATATTTCTAGAAATATAGAGAACGTTTTAGATATAAATAATGAAGAAGCATTATATTTTGCTATTCCATATCTAAGAGAAGCAAAAACTATATTACAAGAAGATACATCTTTATTAACAAGTTGCTTACATTATAAAGCAAATACCAAAAATATTAAGATGAAAGATATATTACCATTTTTTCCAAGAAAAAATTTAGCAATCGATGGAGAAAAACTATACTTGGATGGATTAAAAGAATTGGCAGATGGAATGAGCAAATTTGATGAATATGATTTAGCTAAAAAAACGATATTATCAATTTGCTGCAGAGTTTTTTTAGAGGAAAAGATTATAGATAATAATATTAGTATTGTAGAAGAAATAAATTGCAATCAATTTGCCTATTTAAAAGAAATGTATAAAAATGAACTATATGAGAATGTTGTTCAATTAATGGATAAAATTCAATTGGCTACACCAGAGTTTATACATGTAAATGCTTTTATGTATGAACCCCTAGTAGATATAGATGGCAAGTATTTAAAAGAAATATATGAAGAAGTTATTAATTTAGATTCTAGTAAAATCTGGAAAAAGAAAAAAGCAAATAAGAATGTCATAAAGGCAAAAGAACTTGCTACTAATAAATGAATTTATTATAGATTGATATTTAGTAAAACTATCAGTTATGAAACTAACAAAGGTATGTGAGAAATCATATCTTTTTTATTTTAAGTAAAGAAAGAGAGGAAAAAATATGAATTATGGAATATTTAGAAGTCAACCAATAATGACTATAAATGACTTAGGACAAATTGGATCACACAATAAACGAGATAAAAAAGCTTATAAAAGTAATCCTAATATTAAATTAGAATTAACTAAAAATAATATAGAATTAGTACCCTTAGCAGAGAAATATGTTAAGGGTTTTAAATTGCTTGTAAAAGATTATGAAAAAGAGCATAATGAACGAATGAAAACCGAACGACCTGAAAGAAAAAAGACTTTTAATGAAATGTTGAA
Source organism: uncultured Mycoplasmatota bacterium (assembly GCA_947574085.1). Lineage (GTDB taxonomy): Bacteria > Bacillota_I > Bacilli_A > RF39 > UBA660 > MGBC108787. Next base: position 2,737 of record CANPIH010000117.1, read on the forward strand.
TAAATCTAAAAGTGTTGTAGCTGATGAACTCATGTTTACTGCAACACATAAATTTTTTGATAATATGAGTAAAGATGAAATAATGAGATGGGCTGATACTTGTATGGATTTTGTTTATAATGATTTAGGGTATAAGAAAGAACAAATATTACATGCAACAATCCACATGGATGAACTAACACCTCATATTCATTGTGTTGTTGTACCACTTGTTAAAAAGTTAGATAAAAGAACAAATACTGAAAGATTAACTATTTCTAAAAAGCAATATATTAAAAATAATATTCATTTATCAGAATTACAAGATGTTTATAATTTAAGGTTAAGAGAAAATGGCTTTGAATTAGAACGAGGTATTAAGGGTAGTGATAGAAAACATCAGAAAGTAAAGGAATTTAAGAAAACAACTAGATATTATGAAGATAAAGTAACCACTATCAATAAAAATCTTGATAATGCTATGAATGAATTTGAAGAAAAAATGAAAACTACTA
>CANPIH010000118.1 GCA_947574085.1 uncultured Mycoplasmatota bacterium
TCTAAATCAATTTGTACCGATTCTTCTATCTCTTCAATAGTATCATCATTCAAAGGCTCTGTAAGGGCTTCTACAGGCTCTATTTCTGTCTCTTCTATAGTTTGTATAGTTTCATCCTCTAAAGGTTCTATAACGGCTTCTAGGGGCTTTATTTCGTCCTCTATAGAGGGAATATCAAAAATGATTTCAAGAGTATCTTGTGAAACCATTGGTGTAAGTTCATCTGCTGTAATGGTGCTAACATTAATTGTGTTAGCTGCTGCAAACAATATAAGTGTAATAATTGTTTTTATTTTCATTTGATTTTATCTCCTTTTATTTATAACCTTTTGGTTTATTTCTTTTACACTTATATTGTACACCTTTAAGGGATTACAAGTCAAATTATGAGCAACAAAAAAGAACACTCCCGATTTACAGGAATGTTCTAAGCACGGCAACATTTTACTATATAATATATAATTTTTTCTCTCACTTATTATTGTATCATATTATTTCTGGAAGTCAAAAAAATAAATAGATGGTAATTTATATATTGATTTTGTATATGTTTTTATTGATATGTAAAGTAAAAAAATAATTATAATCTATATATTAAATAGATATAATAGAAGGGTTTTAGAAACCCACTAAATTCAATACTTTTCGTTCAAGGTGGTGTCATGCCGTGTCGCCTATAGGCGACATGACATGTCGCTACCTTGAACCGCCGACTGAATCCCATACCCCTAGTAATATAAAAAAACACTCCATGTAGAGTGTCATTAACTTTTAAGATAGTGAGTAATAGATACATCCAGTCTATTATGTCCGAGTGCTTGACTTAATACATATATATCATCACGTTTCCAGACATTACCACTTCTATCTTTATATACATCACTTTTTATTTCTTTAGTAACAGTATTTCCGTTTTTATCTTTTTGCGTCTTTAATTCACGTCTTTCAGGATAGTTTTTTAATATTTCATTCCTTAATTCCTTATTATCCTTTATTTCATCATACAATCCTTGACAGTATTCACGTCTAAGACCGTGAATATCTATTTCTTTAGGAATATGATTAAAAAGTCTTGTCTTTCCTTCATTTTTTGCCTGTTCAATAATGTCTCTTACATCCTTTTCATATTTCTCTAAAACAGGAGTAAGTCTATCTCTACCACCTTTAGAACGTTCAAAATAAACATAAAGTTTGCCATCAACTTCTCTAAAGTTATTAACACATAATTTAGAAATATCTTTTCTTCTTGAACCTGTAGCAATAGCAATAGTAAAAACGTCTTTATATTTTCCATCACGACTTATATATCTATCATTCTTTGTTTCTTTTCGACTTCTAGTAATCTGGTCTGGTGTCCTAGACGGAAGTTTTATATCTATCTGTTTCCCATAAAGCATCCCCAAAGCGGAACGCTCCATTTTTACAGTATAAATGCTTTTGCCATCATCCATCCTTTTTTGAATATATTCTTTTGCGTATTGTTCGGTCTTATTTATATCATCAATTTTATTTATTCCTTTTTCTTGTTTGAGCCATTTAGCATATTGTTTACATTGCTTTAAATAGGTTTTATAAGAATTAACACTATAAATTTGATAAGTACTCTGTCCAAATCCCAAGTCTTTTTTTGCTGCCTTTTTACTTTGTCCAAATACAAGCTTATTGCTTAAAGTTTGATGGAATAAACGTTCAACATCTTTTTTTCTTCCCATTTTTTATCACCTCTTTTCTTTTTAATATTCAAGTTAATTTTTTGCTCTGTTGAGTTTTATTTTTACAATGTCTTTACCTCATAACGACATTGGTCAATAATGACACACGCACTTTTAAAATGTTTGCGCTCACATTTTTGCAAACATCCAAAACATTTTTTTCCAAAAATAATTTTGGATGATTAATAAAGTTGCTCCATTCAGTATAGATTTAATAGTTACTTTTTTCGCTTCTCCTTCCTTAACACTTTTTTATAAAAACGCTGTTTGACGTTTCAATCTTTACTTTAAATGGTTTCGCTGTCTTTTAAAAAATTATAAAAACTCACAGCACTCTTTGTTTTTAAAACACTTTATAATCCATAAAGGATTATTTTTATAAAAATTAACTTGTTACTTATATTTTACCTCAACTTTTGTCCATATCCAAAATCTCCAGAGGTCTCTAAAGAAGAGTAGGGAAATAAAATTATACAATTCCCTTATATTTTGTATTTAGTGCTTTTTTGAATTGTCGGATAACTATATTTAATGAAATCTGTTAATATCATTTTGATTAAAAGCCTATAAATACTATGTTTTATAATCTATTTATCTATCTTATTATAATGGAAAAATATTGTATGAGAGCGTAGAATAAAATTGTCTGATAATTTTAAATTGTGCATTTTGTATGATGTACTTTATATTGTGGTATGAGAATTATTTTTAGAAAAATATTAAAGCGTATTTTATGCGTATTATTTTAATCATTGTGTATTGTCTGATTTAATGCGTATTATTAGTTATTACGCATTTAATACGCATTAATTTTGATAATGCGTATTAATTCTTTTATGCGTATTAATTTCTTATTTTGTATTGCGTATTATCTCATTTAAAACGCATTAATTCTCTTAAAACGCATTAATGGATTTTATTTTTAATACGCATTATTTGATTAATGTGCATTGTTACTTCTTGTGCGTTTTAAACCAATTTTTGCACTGATTTTTTAACATTAATTTTTATTCAACCGCCCTAACGGCTTTATATCTTTCAAAAAAGCACCAAATGGCGCTTTTTTGTTAGGGGTAGATTCAGCGACGGCAGAGCCGTCACTTCATCAACCCCACGACCTTTTGCACGCAAAAGCTCGTTTACCTACTAGCTAAAGCTGTAGGTAACCACCTTTTTTTATTCATCATGCCGACTTTCTCCCCAGCATGAGAGGATTGTTTTCACATCCTCTTTATGCTTGCTAACGTCATCGTGATGATTGCTATATTTTCTTAAATCCTTTACGGATTTATATTCAGATATAGCTTTTGTATGTCCTGTTCAGACCATACAAAAAAGAGCCTTTCGGCTCTTTATTCTGTTCCTTCTACATCACAAATATTAAGAATAAATTTTGTGGCTTTCTCTGCTTTGGATGAAGCAGACACAATAAACTTTACATCATTTTTTAATACCGCCAGCCAGCTTTGAATATAAGCAGTATTATTTTTAAAGCTATTG
>CANPIH010000119.1 GCA_947574085.1 uncultured Mycoplasmatota bacterium
GCATCCCAGGAACCGGATGAGGGTGGGAGGATGGTAACGATAATTGATGATTATCGGGAGGGAAGGAGTAATTTAAAACTAGCATTTTTATATAAAAGGTAGGGGAAATATGGATAGCAATGTTGAAAAATATTATAATAGCATAGTTGAACAGGAATGGGAACGTTTAAGAAAATGTTTTGTAGAAAGTTATATTGTGCAAAAATATTTTGATTTGTATATTAAAAACAAATCTTCTATTTTAGATCTTGGTGGAGGTCCAGGGAGATATTCTTTTTATTTAACTAAAAAAGATAATCAAGTCCTTTTGGTTGATATTGCAAAGAATAATATAGATTTTGCAAACCAAAAAGCGATTGAATATAATTTTTCAATTGATACACTTGTAGGGGAAGCAAAGCATATTAAGTCATTAGTGAATAAAAAATTTGATTACATTTTGTTATTGGGGCCAATTTATCACACTTTAGACGAAATCGAACGGATAAATATAATACAGCAATGTATTGATTTATTGAATGACAAGGGTATAATTTTTATTAGCTTTATTTCAAGTTATTCAAGAATCATGTATTCTATTCGCGAAAAACCAGAGGACATAATTTCATGTAAATTATTAAACCAAGATATATTAAAATCATTAAACAGTCAAAATTCTTTTAGGAAAAATCCTGATAAATTTCTAATAGAGCCGGACAAAATAGAACCTTTTATGAATCAATTTAAAAATATAAAAAAATTAAATATCGTTGGTTGTGAAAGTATTCTAGGGCCATTTCTTAACATTATATCCGAATTTAGTAAGGAAATTAAAAACAAATGGTTAGAATACGCGTTTAATATTTCATATAAAAAGATTGGAATTTACAATTCTGAGCATATTATGTATATAGGAGAAAAAAATGAAATATGATTATTTTATCAGTTACTGTGCAACTGAAAAGTCCCTTGCACACTATATTTTGTTTAATTTAAGTTCTATAGGTTTTAATGTTTGGCTAGACAATAAAGAAATACAATTATCTTCAAATATAAAGGAATCTATATTGTATGGCATACAAAACTCAGATTATGTTATTTCTATTATTAGCCCTAAGTATCTGGAAAGCGAATGGACATTATACGAGTTAAATTTAACTTTGTCAAGGGAAAAAATGGAAAAACGGGATATATTAATATCATTTCTATTTAAATATAATTTAGAACAACCAACAAAAGTTTTTCCAGAGATAGGAGAAAAGTCTTTTCATAAGATCGAAAAAGATATTTCCGAAAATCAAGATTTATGGATGGCTAAAATTATCAATCAATATTTTGTTAAAATTGATAAAAATATTATTGAGAAGTTTTATAACACAAAAAATCAAACGGATGATTTTAAAATACTATTTACTTTATATAACCAATGCATTGAAAATATAAATTTAAATAATATATATGTAATTAATCTGTATAATTTTAGTTCCTACGCATTATACATATGCACAAAAAACAAGTATATTATTACGAAAAATACTACTATAGCCTATAATTACCTAAAAATTATGCTACATAAGTCATATGATTTTTCAAATAATTTAACACAATTTCATATAATTGCATGTTTAAAATGTACTTATATTATACTTCAAAATCTATTATATTTTTATAATAATTAGAAATTATCTTTTTAACCGTTTCTATTATGGTTTCAATTTTAGTTTCTTTTTGAAGTATCGAAATGTATGGTTCTAAATAAGAATATGATTCAATTTCTTGGGTAATCTCATTTAGTATTTTAGCTGCGACATAGCCTGTTGAACCAATTGGTATTATTAATTTATTCAACAGTTTACAAATTTTATATTCTTCATATACTCCATCTGCCAATACTATTTCGCCACCTATCTCTTTATTCCCAAATACAAATACTCCAACTCCTGTTGGTTTGATCATAGAAACCCTATAGTTATATTTTAATTCCTTATAATCAAGACGCTTTCGGTCATCATAAGGAAATGGTCTAAGACATAAATACTTATCAATAATATCATGTGAATCTAAAACCTTTTCTAAAATAGAACTAATGACAAAGCTTCCTACTCCATTACCATACCCTGTCGTTATTTTATATCCATTTAAAAAACACATTTCAGTAAATTTTTTTAAAAAAGTCTGTGCAGAATCCCCCCAGAGCATACCATAATCACTTGCGCTACCGGATAAATATATATTTGATAATTGATAACATCCTTCTATTTGTTTTAATATTGTAGTGATATCTGAATGTTTATTATACTCTACAACGTCAATACCATAACGTTGTAAATCTCTAATTTCTAAAAGTCTTTTATTTACTGCATATTCATATTCTTCATGTTTAAAATATTCTTTTTTTTCTATTTTCTTCAAAAGACAATAATGCGTTCTTTGATTATTTTTTAATATTAATCTAATCCTACTTAAAATGTATTTCATATTTGGGTCTGTCATACTACATCCAATAAACAAAAAGGTTTTTTTGACCAAATCACCCTGTAACGCTGTCGTAAAAACCTGTCTAGTTTGATTGTATGATTCATAATCGTCTTTTGTCAATATAGCCTTTGATGGATAACTTATATCTCCATGCATCTTATATAGTGTAACATCAGAATTTGGCACTTCTACGGAAAAATTTTCGGTATCATATTTTATATCAACTGTTTTACCAGCTAATTTTAATCCTTCTTCTATAATTTTATCATAATTTGTTGTCCAGTAGGTATTGATTGGTAAACGGGATAATATTTCTATATTTTCGTTAGAATTTGCAAAGCTTGTAAAGCAATCCATAAGTTTTTGATTAATCTGTCCTCTTCCAGCCTTTTCATTAAAATAGAATTGCGCAACAGATACCAAGTCATCTTCCTTATCTACATCTAAGCGAATATCAGAGGCTAAATCACGCATTAATTCCTTCCAATTAACAAAACCGGAAGCACATGACAATCCCGCTCCAGCAAAAATCGCTGCTTTACCATTATTTATTGCTTTTGTATATTCTCTTTTAAGTTCTTGTAACGATGCCATTTTAATTTCCTCAATTTATCAATAATCCGTTTATACCATTAAGTTTCAATTTCAATTACTCATCAATAAATATTGATAATCATCAATTATCGTTACCA
>CANPIH010000120.1 GCA_947574085.1 uncultured Mycoplasmatota bacterium
TCCATTTTATTGGCTTCAATTTTTGAAATATCTAAAATACCATTTACAATTTCTAGTAAGTTGTGAGAAGCATCTACAATATCTTTTGCAAAACCTTTTATTTCATTTAAATCGGTAGATGGTAGCATACATTCACTAAAACCAACAATAGCGTTTAGTGGTGTTCTTATTTCATGAGACATACTGGATAAAAATTCCGTTTTTGCTTGATTGGCTTTGTCTGCTTGTTCTTTTGCAATTTCTAACTGGCTAATTAAATTTAAATCTGGATTTTCTATAGAATGAAACATGACTAAAATTACAAAGGTATGAAGAGATGACATTAAAGTTAATTCTGGGAATTTTGCTTGAATTATCATAATAATGGTACCTAGAAGTAGAAAGACAAGTAAAGGATAATATTTTTTTATAGGTATTTTTTTTATATTTAAAAGTAAAAAAGCTATACTAATGCTTATTAATACTCCAGCTAATAAATAACAATAATTTACTGAAGTACCATAACTATACGCAACCCCATTATTTATATAATAATCGAGTGGGAGAGCTAATACAACAATAGAACTTATAATTTCCAAAATAACACCAATTGCTTTAAAAATTTTTGCAGTTTTTTCTTTCATTTTTGAAACAATTAATACATAATCGGTAAAAAGTAAAGTCCATGTTATGAAATATATAAGAAGTAATTTTAATAAAAAAATCAAAGTTGTATTGCTCATAGAAATTAAGTTTCGAATTCCTAGAGTAATTGGGATTACTTCAATAAACAAACCAATTAAATTGGTTATAAGAAGAATACTATATATTTTATTTTCTTTCGATTTTATTTTATCTTTTGAAAAGAACAAAACCATTGCAAATATACAATAGACAAAACTTATAACTGAGAAAAAAATTCCATTTTCCATTTTAACCACCTATCTTAATAAAATTATAACATAGAAAAAAGAAAATAGATATTATTTCATTTTCTTTTTTAAAGTTATACTTTCTGGATTTATAACGATTAGTTTTTCTTCTTTACTCGTTTGACTACTTAATTCTTCTCCGAAAAGTTGCAATAAAGGATAGTTTGATTTTCCAACTGGAGTTTTAGGAAATTCTTCATATACGCTGATAATAGTTGGCCATTCTTCTTCAGGTAAATTGGATTTTATTGTATTCAAAATACTTTCTAAAGCTTCTTCGTTGGAACAATTAGTAATGGAAGTGTCGAAAGAAATGTGCAAAACTAATTTTTGATTGTTATCGTGGCAGGTTATTTTAATATCTTTTGTATTAGGATCTTTTCGAATAATTTCAGCAATGTCAAGTGGATTTACTTTTTTTGTTTTATTTTTATAATTTATTTCAATAGAATCCATATATCTATCCAAAACCGTTAAACATCCATCTTCGTCAAGAACGGCATAATCTCCAGTGTTATACCAAATGATTCCTTTTTCATCTGTATAAAGTACTTTTTTTGTCAAATCATCTCTTTTGTAATATCCATTCATTAATGCAGGTCCTGTAATAAATAATTTACCGGGAATATTATAAGTAACGTCGTTAAAGGAATCATCCACAATTTTAACATTATTAAAAGGTTGAGGAATACCAGCTGACCCTAATTTTACACAGTCAGGGTGTGGAACACTAAATGCTGTATTTACTTCTGTTGCCCCAAAACCACAAGTTTGAATAACACCAGTTTTTTCATAAAATAATTTTGCAGCATTAACTTCACATCTTGCTCCTCCAATAATCGCGTGTTTTAAATTTTTTGTCGCTTTTCTTAGTTCCTCATCAGGTAGGGTTAATAAAGAACTCCATAAATATTGACTCCAAATTCCCATATTGGGTTGGTATTTTTTGAAATACTCAGGAATTTTTTTAAAATCCAGTGAAGTTTCAATAATATTTTCGCCTTCTTGGCATAAAACTGCGTGGACAATATCTGCGTCCCAAAAAGCCAAAAATGGAAAAACTAATGCTAAATTTGTTGTTCCTTTCTCATAACCAAATTTTCCGATTTTTTGTTGGAAAGGAAGAGCGTTATTGGCATCATGACTCAAAACAACCGCTTTGTTTATTCCCGTAGTTCCACTAGTAAAAGAAATATTACAAGGCATTCCAGGAAAATAAACTTCTTTAATATTTTCCTTTTTAATATTTACTCCTAAATTTAGGAATTCATTTAAGGAAACAGAATTATAAATTCTTTTTCCCGATAAAAAATCTTTTAATGTTTTGAGACTTAAAATAAGTCTTTCGGGATTAAAAATAGAGGTCGAGTAGGTAAAAGGCATTGATACTTTAAAAGCGTTTGAAAATTTTTCATTGTTTACTATTTCATGAATTTTATCTTCTAAAATATCCAAAGTGAAAATCATTTTTGGATTCACATTTTCAAGTTGTAAATACAAACGATTTATTTCATTATCTGTTATAGCAACGTCTAATACATTTAAATGACTTGTTATTAATCCTAGACTCGTAGCTGCGTATTTTATAAAATACATTTCTGGAGTTTGTAAACCTATAGTACAGATGATGTCTCCAACACTTAAATTTAAAGCTGTAAAAGCTTTTTCATATAAATTAATTTTGTTTAAAAATTCAGTAACTGTAAATTTTTTTTGGTTTCTATTGTTTAGTATAATTCTATTAGGGTCATTTTGAATGCATTCGATTAAATAGTTTTTTTGGCTCATTTTAGGAAGTTCTTGTTGTAAAGCTTCTTGGTCGTACCATTGTTCCCATATTCTATCTTCTTGAATTATTCCTGTAATTGGTCGATTTAATTTTCTTCTGTTTTTTTCATTGATTTGATTTAAGTTCATAATTTTAATTTCCTCCAAATTATTTATTTACTACAATTTCACTATAAATAGAAAAAACATAAAATACAAGATAAGTTTACACATCGAGTATCAAATATGATACAATATGTACAGATAAACAAAAAAGAGGTGTTTGGGTATGGACTTTGATAAAAGTTATATTGATGAATCGTACGATCCAAAAAAATTAAATGAGATTTTTATAAAAGAATTTATTCGCTTTCGAAAAGAAAACAATTTGACGCAAGATTTAATGGGAAAATTT
>CANPIH010000121.1 GCA_947574085.1 uncultured Mycoplasmatota bacterium
AATCCACAACTAAATACGAAGTAGTTTGTTTTTGCCTCCGTTAGGTCCACCATTGAGCAATCTATTCTAACTTTTGTTAGATTTAAACATATAGTTAAAAATAGTTGTTGTACTTTCATATAAATGTCATCAAGTTAAGAGATTACATAGTAAATTGTTTAATTGATAAGATAAAAGTAGAAATAATGGTTTTTCCTAAATAATACAATAAGTAAAACTTTCAATAATATTAATCTTTAAGATATAAATATCTTTTTTCATATGGAACATATTTTTTTATTAATTTTATCTCTTTTTCACATTCTCTATTTATTCCAGAGTTAATAAATTCATTAGGATAAATCCATCTAAATTGTTGATTTTTTTCATCAAGTATTAACTTTGGTAATTGGACAATATTATATCCCATAATTAAAGGATTAAAAAATTCTTCATAAATATTGGGTTTTGATGTAGTAATAGTTTTAGTTAGTTGTGTTTCAATTTTATCAAAACCAATAAATTGAACTAACATATCAAAAGAAGCTTTATGAAACATTGTGTCCCAATGATTTCTTTCATCAGATTCTCCTTCATTATCAAATGGATTATCATTATCTATTTCTCTTGGAATAAATTCACTATATACCCTAAATTCTATTAGTAATTTTTTAACTGCATTTTGCCAATCCTTCACTTGTTTTAAAAAAGAATCAAAAAAATTATAAATATCAAGTTTTGTTTCTAATAAAGAATTAATTAATTCCATAGTTTCTTGATTATATACACCTGTTGTTTCTCTAGAACAAGTATGATTGGCAAATATATTAGCATTATAGTTTAACCAATGTCTTAAATCGTGTGCATTTAACTCATTTGTGTTAGTATAAGATTTTAACTCTTGTCTTTTTGAAAAAATCATTAAATTAAAGTATTCCTGAGGAGTTAAATTCAAACGACAAGCTTCAAAATTTTTTCTAAATTCCATATAATTTTTTTTAAAATATTCATAGCCATAATCTTGATATATTTCTTCAAGTGTTGGTTCATAAAACTCGTCTTTTAAATTGTATTTTCTATTAATCTCATTTCTAATATTTAAGTTATTTTTATAAACACTTAATGCCATTGAATTACTAAAAAATATTTGTTTATTATAAATTTGAAAGCGAATTGGATAATCATCATTTAAAAAGCCAAAAACATCTTCATATCTACCATATACATTACTATTCATAATTTTAAGTATTCTTTCAATATCATTAGATAATTTACACTCATAATGTGCTATACCAGTATTATAAAATATATTATTTTCTAGATTTATATATTGAGGATATATAGTTAAATACAAAGGTTCCAAACCTAGTTTTATGAATTTTTCATTATTTAAATCTACCATATTAAAGCGATGTGGTTTATTGATTTTATCTAAAACTGCTTTTGTAATTGGCATAAAGTATCACTCCTACAAAAAATTTATAATATATATAATACTACAAATTAATTTTATTTCATATAAAAAACAAAAATGTGATTTTAAATTGTTTAAGTTTCAAACAAAAGGAGTGCTTTTATTTAAAAAAATTGAGTAGTAATATTACTTGTATTATTAAATACTTCCTTTTCAACAATATAGTAATAAGATGTATAAGAGTATCAAGTGATTTATATTTTGGGCTAGTATTTATGATTTAATAGTTTTGCCTAAATTTCAAAATAAAAGTATTGTTTCTTCATTAATTCAAAAATGCATAAATGTTTGAAAAGAATCAGAATGTTTATTTTTTAACAATTACAAGTAAAAGATAAGTATACTTTAAGAAGTTACAGAATTAAACAATTAATAATTTAGCTATTATCTTTATTATAAAAAAATTTATAAGATGACAAAAAATTTTTTTATGTTATAATATAAAAAAATTAAAAAAAGAGTAGGTGTATATGAATAAAATTTTATTATTAAGTCATGAAAGTGATATAGATGGTTTAGGATGTGTAGTTCTTGCTAAACTTGCATTTACAAATTTAGATTATAAGCTGGTTCCAAATGTTAGAAGTCTAGAAATGATTTTTCAAGAATATTTGGATTCAAAAAAATTAGAACAATACGATACTATTTTTATAACAGATTTACCATTAATTGACTTTGCTGTTAATAATAGTGCTGAAATGATTTTAAAAAAGAAAGTGCATGTATTTGATCATCATTCTATGTCTATTGAAGATCAAATGAACCGTTATGCTTATACAAAAATGGTAGCAGAAGATGAAAAAGGTAAAAAATGTGGAACAGAACTATTTTACGAATATTTGAAAGATAAGAATTTAATTCAAAGCAATGATTCGTTAAATGAATTTGTAGAATTGACTCGTTTAGAAGATACTTGGGAATGGAAAAAATCTGGAGAAAAGGGATTAAAAGCTCATGATCTAGCGATATTATTTAATTCTTTAGGTGTTGGGAATTATATTTCTGGAATGTTGACAAAACTTTTAAATCACCCAACCTGTTTTTCGTTTGATGTAGAGGAAAATTACATGATTCAAAAGAAAAAAGAAGAATATGACATTTTTTTAGGATCTATTTTAAAAAATGCAGAGTATTTTCTTGATGAAAAAAATAATAAATTTGGAATAGTTTTAGCGGATTACGAATATCGTAATGAACTTGCGGAATACATAAAAAGAATTGGTAATCCAGAAAAAATAAAGTATTTTATTACAGTTGCTTTAGAAAGAGGAACTTATGGTCAAAAATCATACCGTTCTATAATTGAAGAGTTCGATGTTATGGAAGTGGCTATTTTACATGGTGGTGGAGGGCATAAAAATGCTGCAGCAGTAAATATGACTGAAGAAGAACAAGAAGTGGCCCTTACTTTAAGTAAAAAAGAAAAATTAAAATATTTGGCAGAAAAAAAATAGAAGTTTTAATGTAAAAAAAATAATAAATTTTCATAATTTATTATTTTTCAGAGTGTTGACAAAGGTCAATGTTCTTTTCTTTTAAAAAAATTTGTTGT
>CANPIH010000122.1 GCA_947574085.1 uncultured Mycoplasmatota bacterium
AGAAATGCGGGTATAATTTAGTGGTAGAATGTCATGCTTCCGACCTGATAGCGCGAGTTCGATTCTCGCTACCCGCTCCAGTAAAATCAAGGAGTATAGCTTTTGACTGTGCTCTATTTTTTTAAACTGACGTAATTTTGACGTATGTATTGATAAAATAAATTTTAGAAGCAATTATATTGAACAACTATCAAAATTTTTTGCATTAGGAATTGCAGATATTTATGTACCTATTGAAGTAAATGAAGAAGAAAAAGAAATTAGGACAAGTGTTAATATAAATCAACAACAATTAGATGATCATATTACAAGACTTAATCAAGAATTTGAGATAGAATTTTACGAATTATTTTCAAAAAATATTAATGAAAGCGAAGAAGAAATTGAAATAAAATTGAACAAAGAAAAACAAAAACTAATTAGATTAGTAGCTGTGAAAACTGATAAAAAATTTTCAAAATTTAAAAAAGAAAATTATAAAATTGGTGCAGTAATAAGTAGTCAAAAATGAAAAAGTTAGAGGAAAAATTCAAGCTAAATATAATTTTTGTACTCCTATATATTTCCTAACAAGCACTGAATTTTTCCTCCCTAGTCAAAATTCGAAATTTGGGACTAAGTCCCAAGCCCTTTATAAAAAATTAGAAAGAATATGATAATATGATATTAAAAAATAATAGTGAAAGAGTAATAAATTTAATCAGTATTTTGAAAGTTTAAGTATAGAAAATAAATTAAAATTGGTCATACTTGTTTAAAAAAGTGATTTGATAAAATTTAAATTAGATAAAAAATATGATTGAAGTTTTAGAAAAATTTTTCTGTTTTATTAATAAAACTTATAATAAAGATACATTTATTTTCTTCAAAGAAATATGGATGTTTTTGTATTAGCTATGGTTATGGAAATGGATGAAGAAGAACATAAAAATTTTATATTTGAAATGTTATATGGTATTAATATGTTAGTCAAACATTGTATTTAACACACACTACCCCTCTACTTTTTGAAAAATAGAGGGGCAGTGTGTGTTTTCCCATGCAAATTCTTTAACACCATGCAATATGTTCGGAATAATGCCAGCGTAACCTTTTTGCAATCTGACACTCGTTTTTGACGAAGATACCTTCTTGATCTTCTGTGAGTCCAATGGATTTCATCCTGTTGCGGTTTTCCCATGCCGACTTGCAAATACCACAATGGATTGCATGTTGGCATACAAGATTCCATGCTTCCGCAGACAGCCAATGATGATCACGGACATAAGCAGAGTTTGCATCGTCAGTTAGATAAACTAATTCCGAAAAAGTGCAGTTCTCCATTTTAATGGAATTTGCACTCATATTTGACTCGATGAGATGTGCTGTCGCTAATAAGATGTCTGGTTTGATGAAACAACCATTGTTAATGGCCGTTTCATCGGCTTCGCGGAATTTAACGACCTGTTCATCCGTCAGCCCCATCATTTTTAACCGCCTTTCGTATTCAGCAAGAAGAGTAGCTCTGTCGCTATCACTAGCGTCAGTTTTCATTGCTTGGAACAAGAGTTCCGATGTCATACAGTCTTGAAGTTCTTTTTTCATGGTAATTCCTCCTAGTATTGTAATAATAATTACTTGATACATACAGGAAAATGTTGCTTTGGTAATCCCGTATATAATAATTATACAACATTATGTTAAATAATGCAATAATTTTTCAAAAATTCAATTTGAGAGTATACATTTTATAAAAAGTATGCTAAAATGTATATACAGTTGATTAAATCGAAAGAACTTGTGCATAAAATTTGGGAGTATATGCGAGAAAAATATGATATTTTTTCGAAAATAATCTCCTAAAGCGCCCCAAACTTGCCTAAAGGCAATAGCTAAAGATGAAAAGTGAATAATTAAGAGTACTTATTTACCCTAACTAGAAGAAAAAGGCAAATTTGTACTTTTAACTATTCACTTTTCTTTTTAGTTTTAGGTTTCATTTCTAATACAATTTTAGTTCAAAATTATAAGATATATGCTCTGGTTACAAATTTGTAAAATATTAAAAGATATGATATAAACTATATATAATTTAAAAGGAGAACTTTAATGTTTATTTTAGCACAAATATTAAGTCTTATAGCAATGTTTATAAATATTGTAGCTGTTCAATTAAAAACTAAAAAATAAATATTATTAACAATAGTAATATCAAATTTGTTATTTATCGTAAGTTATATATTATTAGAAGCATATATTGGAGCAGTAACTTGTGGAATTGTTGCAATAGAAATAATAATAAATACAATATTAGAAGGAAAAGGGAAAAAAACTCCAAAACCACTAATCGTTTTATATCTAATAATTTCTATTTTATTAGGAATTATATCTTTTGGAAAATTTATAGATTTATTGCCAATAATAGCCTCAATACTATTTATTTTTACGCTAATACAATCTAAAGAAAAGTATGTAAGACTATTAATTTTAGGAAACTTAGCATCATGGGGTATATATGATTTCTTAGTAAAAGCATACTTAGCTGGGATTTCTGATTTATTTATAATATCATCAACTATTATTGCAATTATTAGATATGATATAAAGAAAGAGGAAAAAACTGATGAAGGAAATAAAAGTATTAAAAGCTAATGAAAATCACAAAGAATTTATGATATATGCTAACAGAATAATAAATAGTATTAATGACACAGAACAAACAAACGGACTAGAGCAAAATATAAATAGAGATTATTTTTGTGATAATCCTAAATTTCATTGCTTAATTGCCGAAATAGATAATAAACCAGTTGGAATGATTTTATATTCATATTTTTATTGGGCAAATGATGGTGAGGTCTTATGGATTTCTCAAATGTTTGTTGAAGAGGAGTATAGAAAATGTGGCGTATTCTTTAAATTAATAGATAAATTGAGAGAGGAAAATCAGAATATAAAGATAGTATCATGTGCTACAAGCGAT
>CANPIH010000123.1 GCA_947574085.1 uncultured Mycoplasmatota bacterium
TTTTTGTTAAAAAGTCAATAGTGTTTTTAAAACAAATGCTGTATAGAATTTTCTATACAGCCAGTACTACTTCATCTCTATTTTTTGAATATATTTATTTAAAACCTTCAAAGATTTATCCATAACATCTTCATCACCAGTTGAGATAGTACTGATTATACCAATTAATTCTACGAACTTCTCTAGCTTCATTAACGAAGAATTACAGTCTAAAAGATCTTGAAACATTAATTTGTAATCTTCTAATAATTTGCTTATTCTTGGATATAATTTTTTCCATTCTTTATAGGAAATATCCTTTTGGTTATTATTATATCTAGTCATTACTTCTAACACATCATTTACTTCTTTTACTACTCGATAATCTTCTTTTTTCATTTGCATCAAAATTCCTTTCAAATTGGTACTACTTATTTTGTGATGCTTTCTCCTTTTTTAAATCTTTTAAACATCTCTCCAAAATTTCGATTGCGTCATTAACTTCCAATTGACTAAAAAATCCAATTTGCTTAGAATCATTAATTGTAATCTTAATACTCTTCAATTGTTTAGAAGAACCATCTTTGTTCAATCTTTCACCTCACTTTCTTCTAAGGTGAAATCATCACCCATAATTTAATAATCATGCTACACCTCCAAATACTTCTACATAATAATATCAAAAAACGCCTATCTTGTCCACACTCGTAAAAATAATTAATAGTATTTTAATTTACGAGTGTAGACAAATTAGTTAAAAAATAGTAAAATAAGACTACAATATATTTAATGAAAGGTGATAAGATGGATAGAAATTATGCTTTAAAGTTTATCATTGAACAGTATATGACAACACATGATCTCAAAAAGTATGAATTTGCTGATAAATGTGAAGTCAGTAAATCGTTCATAAGTAAGATATGTAATAGGAAACAAGGCAAATTTAATGTTTCTGAAATGTATTTCATAAGACTTGCCAAAGGTATGGGAATAACTTCAGATGAGCTACATAAAATGCTGGAAAATATTGAAACAGTAAGCTTCAAGAAAAGCAATATTGAAGGGCAACCATTAGATTTACTAATTAAAGATGCTAAAAAGTTAAGTGATGAGAAGTTGAAGTTGATACATAGTATTACCAAAGAAATATTAAAATGTAGATCTAAAAAAATGAATTTATTAATTCCAATATTCGACACCATTTTAAATATGAATATTGATGAATTAGAATCAATACATGAATCTATTAAGAATATGAGTTAGTCATATTTTTTATTTTTCATAGAAAAAGTAAACCACACAGTTTACTTAAATATACTTAATTCTTTTTAAAAGTTAAAAATATTTTTTCATTATTAGCATAAAATTGATAAGTAATTAATGAGTATCCATCCTTATCCATTTTATTACATATATCATCTATTGATTGTGCTACCATTTCAGCGTCTCCAAATCTTTCAATTACTTTTGTTAAATACATAATCTACCTCCATATAATTTGATTTTTACTACTTACATACTATTTATCTTTATCAGTTAATTGCACCAACAACTTATACTATACAGTTGTAAATAACTAAATCCAATACCATTTTACTCTAGAAGTAAAATATATGTTTTTTTAATTTGCTCATATTTTATCTTCCTTTTAAAGTTATCGGTGAGTTTATTATAACATTTTTCTATCTGTTTTTATAGATGGTATGTTGCTTTTTCTAGTAGTCATAATCCAATTCTTTATCTTGTTCATATAAATCACTATTTTCTATTGTATCTTTAAACCAACCTAATTCATCATCCCACTCTATTTCATTATTTTTAAATTTATCTATATTTTCTAATATAGATTTTTTCAAATATCCAAACCTATTATTTATTTTTTTATCATTTTCGTCTTTGAAGTTTCTACTCTTAACACTCTTAATAACATAATGCAAGATTGTAACCACATCATCTAGATCATGATCCTCTAAAAGACTTTTAAAAAAATTATCATATTTACCTAATTCTACATCATTCTTTTTTAAATACTTTCGTTTAATAAGATCTTTTGTTAATATATGTCTTTTTTGGGATGAAATAGAATCTTTCTTTTCATCTTTGATGGTTTTATCTATTTTATCTATTTGTTCTTTAATATTTGATTTATTAGTACTTATTTGTCCCTGATTATCTACTTCTTGATTTTCAAGAGGTTGATTTTCTACCTCTTGCTCTTTATTTATAAAAGGCTCTTCGTAAATAACATATTCATATTCAATTTTACCTGTTTTAGTTTGATTCGGATATAACTTATTAATTTTTAAATATTTATTTATTTTTAATTCTTTTAACGCACTTTTTATAGCTGTTTCTTCTTCTTTGCAAATTGATACTAATCCATTGATTGAATAATCCCAGTCTTCAGGTAATGATAGCATAAATGACAATAAGCCTTTAGCTTTTAGAGATAGATTCTTGTCTCTTAAATGGTAATTACTCATCACAGTATAATTTTTGTTTTTTTCAATCTTAAATACCATACTCCATCACCTTTTCCTTTCATAATAAAAAGAGCTTAAATTAAGCTCTTAACAAATATCAATTTCATCATTTAAAATAGTAATATTATTATTTTCTAAATCAATATCCTTCCATTTTAGGTTTCTTATTTCCTTCCACGAACATTCTGCATTTTCTTTGATGGATTTTAATTGATTATATAAATCTTTATTATCACCAAACCAAATCATAAATTCTAAATAGTCTAATTGTGGTAATTCTTTACAAACACTCGAGTCATTATTTTTAGTATTACAAGTTTTATAATGTTTTAAAGTATCATCAATTGTACTATGTCCAACTATTTTACTTAAATCTATTCTTCCAATATTGCTTAACTCTTTATAGGAAATCCCATATTTCTCTTTTATATATTTTACAGTAGGATACATTTGTAAAGATA
>CANPIH010000124.1 GCA_947574085.1 uncultured Mycoplasmatota bacterium
ATTCTACAAAAAGTAATGATGTAAAAGAAATAGAAAAAGCCATTGAAAAATTAAAATTACAAGAAAAAAGATTAGTTGATTTATATTTGAGTTCTACACTAGATGTTGAAACGATTAACCATAAAAATGATGTTATCAAAAAAGAAATTGAAAAACTAAACAAAAAGAAAATTACTCTTGATCCAGATAACGAATCAAAAGAATATACAACTGAACTTCTAAAAAAACTAGATTGTAAAAAGGAAAATGACAAACTTGTATTCAAAAATGTTAAAAAGATGGACTTCATTTTTTTCTATAATTTATTATCAAGAGAAGCCAAACGAGACATGATTCATAGACTTATATCTGGGATAGAAATTACCAGAGATGATAACTATAACATTGATATTAAATATATAAAATTTACGGATGAATTTATTACGAAAAATAGTACAGAGTTTATCAAATACTTATATATTGTTCTAAAAAATGATACTGTTGGAATCAAATATCTAAATAAAATAACAAAAGATGAATTAGAAATCAAGAAAAAAGATTATGATGTTTTGTCTATTTTAAAAATGACAAGAAATGAATATCCAAGCAAGTTTGTAGATAATTTTTTTGCTAAAGTCCATAGTCATTTTTATGTAGATGGTATAATTGGCAGTCCTTATTTTGAGGAAAATGTTTCTAAAGATTTTCTATTATTAGTACCCAAAAAAGAAGTAATCAAAGCAACCTAAAAGTGAAAGGAGTTAGCAATGAAACAATTAACAAAAGAAAATATTTTAAAGAATCAAGTAGATACCATAGAGCAATTTAAAGTTCTTGATTATCTAAAAAAGCAATTATCTATTCTTGAATTTGATTTATATTTAATAGATAGATTTACTATTAAAGTTATAGATAAAAACAATGAACAAGGTTATTTTAAATACAATAGCAAAACGAAATCGGTAGATTTTTACGAAAAAAATATTAAAAATAAAGAAATGGAGAGATAAAAAAATGGAATTAAATTATATAAAAGTTGGCGATTATTTATTACCAAATTTAACAATAGAAAAACAAAATAATGAGAAAATTAACAAGTATGGCTATTTAAGATTACACTATCTGAAAGAAAATAATAAGCCATTTTATACAACACTTTTAATGAAAAATGAATTAACAAATCATCTTATTTCAGTTAGTATTGAAGTAGAAAATAGATTAAATATTTTAATGGAACAATACAAAAATTCTGATGAGTTACTATCCGAAAAAAGCAAAATGGATAACCAATTTCAATGGGTGAGACTAATGAATAATTATAAAATTATGGCTGAAGAAATTATCTTAAAAGAACTAATTTATGTATGAAAATAGGACTGCAAAACAAGCAGTCCTTTAAAATTAACCTTAAAAATGTGTGAAAACAAATGCATTGTTATGTCCTAGCCAGCACTGAAAACCTACTCCCGCACGTTTTCTATTATGGGAAGTTCCCATCCCTTTCAAAGGACTATTTAATTTTTTTCAATAACACAAAGGCAGTAGTGACAGAGTTACTATTAATAGCCGAATCAGATGTTTCAATCTTTTCTTTTCTATAAAGTTTTTTATATGAATATGGAGTTAAAAGATTTTTCATTTCTTCATTTGTTTGATAATTCATATATAAAACTTTAACCCCTTTATTTTTTAAATATGGTTCATCTGCCATTTCTTCGCCTGATCCAATTTGATATGTAAAAAGAAAGATCCCATTAACCTTTAAAATATCATAAATATCGGATAATAATTTTTTTAAATCATCTTTTGGTAAATGAAATAAAGAATAAACTGCAAATATACCATCTACCGAATTAGCATTAAAATATTTTTTTAAATTAGTCATATCATCTAAAATATATGGAAATTCACCATGTATTGCAAATGCACAATCTTTCATTTCTTTAGAGAAATCCAAGCCTATGTATTCATAATTTCTTTTATTAAAGTAAGAATATGTTCTTCCAGAGCCAGCACCCAAATCTAAAATTCTAACATTTGGTAGTAGATATTTTTCAAATTCTTCGTAAACATCTAAGTCTTCAATAAAAGTTCCAAAATCTTTACTATATTGTTTTGCTATCAAATCATAATTCTTTTTTACACCATTTCTTTTATCAAAAGAAGTTATATTTGTTTCCATTAAATTATATCTCCTTTAGTATTTCTTCAAATTTAGTATAACCTGTTTCTGCATTTATGTGACCACCATTTTTGATAACATATTGTTTATTTGTTAGTTTATCAGCAAATTCTTTTTCGATATCATATTTAACGTATGGATCATTATCTGAATAATAGCATATTATATCAGAACAATATTTTTTAACATCAGTAAAGTTGTCAATAAACATAGGTTCATTAACAGTATCAAAATCTGAATCAATCCCTAAATAATTATTAAATCCACATACAAATATTAATTTTTTAACTTTAATCTTATTTGTTATTAAATATTTGCATACGAATATTGGTGCAATACTATGTGCAATTATAATAGTATTTTCATTTATAGTTAATTCATTTAAAACATTAGACCAGTTTTCAAAATTTTGATTGCCAACACCAATTGGCATTTGTGGAACTACGACCTGCTTTTCTTTTTGCTCTAATTCTTTCTTTAACCAAGGAAACCAATTACCATCTTTTGAGCCAAAACTCCCATGAATTATTATATAATTTTCACTCATTTTATTTCCTCCTATTTTTAAATTTAAATATGGCAATTTCGCCATAATTAGATTTATTCATTTAACTCAAAATTTTTCTTTTCTTCTTCAACAGC
>CANPIH010000125.1 GCA_947574085.1 uncultured Mycoplasmatota bacterium
TTAAGCTATGCCTCCACTTTAGAAACATAGCTTATATAATTTATCATATTTTCTTGTAAATGTCAATGGTTTTGGTTATTTTTTGTCATATATTTTTTAGCAGTTCTTTGAAGTAACAGTCCACCGAGGGTGGCGACCCCTACATTACATTATTTCATTATTTATTCCTTTCATCAAGTTCCTTAGTAAACTTTGAATATGATTCTACTTCTCCAAATCCCTTATTAAATTCTGGTTCTACTTCTGTATTTTTAATTTCTGCTTCATTTGCTAAAGATAAAGGTTCATATACAGTTCCAACAAACCATATTTCTCCTGTTTTTTTATCTCTTATTAAAAACATATATGGTTTATCAAAAGTTAAATCTATCTTTTCTACCGGTACGTCATAATAGTAATCAAATGCCCCTCCTGCTCCTCCGAGCATTACAACAGTTGCGGCAGATGCTTTTATACCATCTTGTGTAAACTCAATATTTGCTTTATGAACTGCTTTATCTATATATGCCTCATCATCATCAGTAATTCCTTTTAGATTAGCCTTATCTTTATCAAAAACATCTTTAACGCCCATGTCATTTAAATCTTTAATTAAATTCAAATTATAATCAAATTTAAATTTAGGAATAAACCCTACTATTTGAGTGATAACACCTTCTTTAAAGTTTTCGCTTTTAAGTTCTTTTAAATTACCTATTACTTTATTAATATCTTCTGCAGTAATCTTATTTATGTATGCATCAAGATCTTCTTCTGGCATTATTGCAACATATTGCAAAGTCGTTCCATTATATTCTTTTAAATCTTTAGCAAAGGCTTTAATAGTTTTATCTGTATAAAGAGAAAAATCTGTATTTTTATCTACTCTCTTATAGTTTTCATTTATGTCTTTAATATACTCATCTAAATATTCTTTTACTGCTGTTTCAACATTTTTCCCTTCTAGGTAATATGATGCATCTCCCTCAGGAGCTTCTTTTAAATATTTTCTAAATGCATCTCCTACAGTTTTTCTAATATTTTCTTCACCTAAAATATTAACAATATCATAATTATTTACAGAAGCAATTATTCCCATCCCAGATATTTCATTTTCAACACCTTCAAATTTATTTGATAAAAGATTCTCTGGCGCACTCCATTCATATTTTTCATGGCTATAATGAGCTAAATAATTGTTGTTCTCTAGAAATTTATTCTCCCAATCCATATCAATCGCTAGTGCATTTACAAGTGCATAATTTAGTTCACTTAAACTCGAGTCATCCATCATATTATTAATAAGGTCAAGAGTTTTATCACTAATCCATGAATTTATTTTTTCTGATGAACTAAATGAATCATATACAACATTTGCATTATATTTGCTTTTTAAATTGTTTACAAAGTTTTCTTTAATAGATTGTTTATATGTATCCCTTACAAATAATGCATTCGCAAATGACATATTTTTACTGTTAATATATTTATTAGATTTATATTCTCCAATTAAGTTTGAAATTTGTTCTTTAGATTCTCCTTCTGTCCCCTCATTTAACATAGCCAATGTATATTTTATAGAAAGCGGACTATATATTTTATTTATTTTTCTATTTTCCAACTGTAAAAATCTTAAATCGAAATCTTCTAGTGAATTGCTTTTAAGTGCATATTTAAAAGCTTGTTTTGTTTCTTTTTCATTTGGTTTTATCGGTTCTGCTAAATTGTTTTCCTTTAATTTATTTGTATATAATCCTACTCCCAAAAATAGTATTATTACAAATGATGCTGCTATTGCTAGAAATCTGCTAAAATTTATTTTTGTCATTTTTCTTCCTTCGTTATTTTCCAATTTAAATTCCTCCTTAAAATTATTAAATAGCTTATCAGCTTTATCTGATATTTGTTTATCTTTTTGTAATTTATCTCTTATTACTAAATCTTTATTTTTCAATTACATCCACCTCCTCTTTATTTAAGATTTGATGCAGTTTCTCTCTGGCTCTGAAAATTCTTGATTTCACAGTTCCTTTTGGAATATTAATAACTTCTGATATATCGGATATGGACATATCATTATAGTAATATAAAACTGTTACTAACTTTAAATCTTCTTCTAATAAATTCATAGCTCTTCCTAAATCTGTTTTAGCTATTATATTGTTATCAAAATCTGATTGAACTTCTGATACATCTGACCTCATTTTTACTATTTTTTCATCATTTAATCTATGCTTTGATATAATATCATAACACTTATTAATCGTAATTCTTATAACCCAAGTCTTAAAATACTTTTCATTTTTTAGATTGTTTATATTTTTGTATATACTTAAGCATGTGTCTTGAATAGCATCACACACATCATCTTCATCTTTAAGTATTGCTTTTGCAGTTTTATATATTGGTAATTTATATTCTTCAATTAACTCTTCAAAAGCTTGTTGATTTCCTTTTTTTATTTTAGCAATAATAGCCATTTTCTACCTCCATACTCATTAGACTTTTGCTTCTCTTATTTGGTTCATTTATATTTGTTTACTATATTTATTTTATCTTATTTAATTCAAAAGGAAAATATTAATGATTAATTATTGTTTCCATTTATTAGACTAAAGTTAATTAAAATTGGTTCAAAAAAAAAGTGAAACTACGTCTCACTTTTTTATTATTTATTCTAATCCTTCTTCTTTTGTACTGAATATCCAAATTTACCTACTTGCTCTCCTAGTGCAAAATATTTTCCATTTGCATAGGCTACTAAGTCACATTTAG
>CANPIH010000126.1 GCA_947574085.1 uncultured Mycoplasmatota bacterium
GATGGATTTTGTAATAGTCTAAAAATTGTAAAACAAGATGAATATTTTTGGTTTTGCTATTTTTCTAATTTTGTAAAAAGCAAAGAAGAATTCAAAGTAAGGGTAGGATTAATCGTTTTCTTAAGTTTTTATATAAAAGAACCTTATATAGAAAAAATTTTTTCTTTGGTGGATGAAATAAAACTAGATAAATATTACGTCAATATGGGAATTGCTTGGCTTTTGTGTGCGTGTTTTACAAAATATAGAGAAAAAACATTAAATTATTTACTAAAAAGTAAAATAAATACATTTACTTTTAATAAAACCATTAGTAAAATAAGAGATAGTTATCGAGTTTCAAAAGAAGATAAAGAGTATTTAAATACTTTAAAAAGAAAGGAGCAAATGAAATGAAAAAAATAATGGTTTTTTTTAGTTTATTGTTGTGTATAAGTGGTTGTGGAAATAAAGAAATTTTAGGCGAAAAAGAAGAATACGAAAATATAAAATACCAAGAAACCAATAAGAAAACCAATACGGTTTTATTAGAATTAGATGATGAGCGAAAAATACTAATAGAATTGTATCCAGATGTAGCTCCCATTAGTGTAAAAAATTTTCAAAAATTAGTAGAAAATGATTTTTACAATGACATTCTTTTCCACCGTGTTGTTCATGGGTTTGTTATTCAAGCCGGAGATGGAACGAGTTTAGGAAGAAGTGCCAATACGATAAAAGGAGAATTTAAAAGTAATGGTGTTGAAAACAATCTAAGTCATGAACGGGGAGTTGTATCTATGGCTAGAGCTAAGGCGAAAGATAGTGCAAGTAGTCAATTCTTTATCATGTTAGAAGACAATAAAAATTTGGATGGAGAATACGCAGCCTTTGGACGTGTACTAGCAGGCATGGAAGTTGTCGATTCTATTGGAAATGCTCTTGTTGACTCTAACGACAAACCTATTAAAGATATAAAAATAAAAAAAGCTGAATTTGTGAAAGTGAGTGAATAAAATGGATAAACAAGAACTTGCGGATTTAATTTTTCCTAATGTTACCAAAACGATAGAAGAGTATGAAAAAATGTATCCAGAGAGAAATCTAGGAGAAAATGCTCGTGTTACTCGTTTTGCTCCGAGCCCAACTGGATTTATGCATATTGGCCATATGCTTACTTTAGTCATTGATTATGTTTTAGCTAAAAAAAGCAATGGAGTTTTTTATTTACGTAATGAAGATACGGATACTTCACGTACAGTGGAAGGAGCCGTTGAATACATTCGAAGCGTACTAAAACAATACGATATGAATCCAGATGAGTATGAATATCGTGATACAAATGAGACAAAAGGAATTTACGCTCCTTATATTCAGTCGGAGCGAAAAGAAATTTACCAAGCTTTTATTAAACATTTGATTCTGGAAGGAAAAGCCTATCCTTGTTTTTTAACACAAGAAGAAATGGACGTAATAAGAGAAGGGCAAGCAAGAGACAAAAGAAGAATTGGAATTTATGGAAGATACGCTAAGTATCGTGATTTACCTACAAAAGAAGCCATTGAAAAAATAAAAAAGGGAGAGGCTTATACCATTCGTTTAAAAAGTAGTGGAGATTTTACTCATAAATTTAAATTTAATGATCTTGCCAATGGAGAAATGGAATTACCAGAAAATGATATAGATATTCCAATTATGAAAAGTAAGGATGGACTTCCCACGTATCATTTTGCTCATTTGGTGGATGATCATTTAATGCGTACAACCCACGTGGTGCGTGGACAAGAATGGATTAGTTCAATTCCTGTTCATTATGAATTATTTAAAACGTTTGGTTTTAAAATGCCAAAATACATTCATATTCCTTTGATACTAAAAAAAGATGGAGATACGATACGAAAGATTTCCAAGAGATTAGACCCAGAAGCAAGAATGAGTTATTACGAAGAAAAAGGGTATCCGAATCTTGCCGTAATTGAAGCTATTATGACTATTGCAAATTCCAATTACGAAGCTTGGAGAGAAAATCATCCTGATGCTTTGTTCACTGAATTTGAATTTTCTCCTAAAAAGATGAGTAGTAGTGGAGCTTTATTTGATTTGGATAAGTTAGACAATATCTCTAAAAATTATATAAGTCGTTTAACCAAAGAAGAAGTTTATTTAGAAACAGTAGAATGGGCTAAAAAATACGATAGTGAATTTGCAACAATTCTAGAAAAATACAAAGACTATTCTATGGCTATTTATAATATAGAAAGAGAACAAAAAAAGCCAAGAAAAGATTATACTTATTATAGCGAAATCAAAGATAAGACTTGGTATATGTATCCTGAATATTTTATAAGTGCTACCCCTGATTTTTTAGAATACACTATAGAAGAAGTAAAAACCATTTTAACAAAATACAAAGATATTTATAATGAAAAAGACACACAAGAAGAATGGTTTCAGCGAATTAAAGAACTTTGTGATGCATTGAATTACGCAAGTGATAGAAAAGCGTACAAAGAAAATCCAACACTTTATAAAGGGAGTGTAGTCGATGTTACCAATATTTTGCGTATTGCCCTTACAACCCTTACAACGACACCAGATCTTTATAGCATCATGCAGATTTTAGGGAAAGA
>CANPIH010000127.1 GCA_947574085.1 uncultured Mycoplasmatota bacterium
TGAATTTCAAACTATCTACTTTATACCTAATATCACCACATTGCATTTTTATAATTGGTGTATGTCCATTTTCTCGCTCAGGAGTAGCAGAAATACCATAAACATATTTAGCATTTCCAGTATTTATTGCTTGTTCAAAAGTATATGCTGCTGTATGATGACATTCATCAATAATAATCATTCCATAATTTTTTGCAATATCTAACACTTCACCATTATTCCATATGGATTTTATACTAACAACATCAATTATATT
The DNA here is from genome assembly GCA_947574085.1 of uncultured Mycoplasmatota bacterium. Classification (GTDB taxonomy): domain Bacteria; phylum Bacillota_I; class Bacilli_A; order RF39; family UBA660; genus MGBC108787. The sequence goes on from CANPIH010000127.1 coordinate 257, forward strand.
GGTGATATTCTTCCTTTTACCACTTATTTCTCCAACCTCACTAATATTTAAGAACTCTTTAATCCTATCTTTCCATTGATTAAGCAGTTGTATTTTATTTACCAAAATTAAAGTGTTAACTTTTCGCTCTTCTATTATTTTACATCCTATAACAGTTTTACCAAATCCTGTCGGTGCACATAATATTCCATTATCATATTTTAGCAGGTTATCAAGAGCCTTTTGTTGCTCATCTCTTAAATTTCCGTTAAAAGTAACATCAATTTTATTTCCTTTAAAACGTTTATCAATTTTAATTATTTTAATATTATTCGTTTTACACAAACTTTCTAAATATTCATACGTTCCTCTTGGCAATTTCAAATATTTGTCGTCTTCTTTACTACAATCGATAACCATCGGAATATTATATACAGACATTCTTAATTTTTGATTTTTGTAAAATTCAGGATTAGCAAAAGTCGCAAGTCTTCTAAAGCTATTTTTAACAATTGAGTTAAGATTAGCTTTATCGATATAAATCATATCATTTAAAATTACCTTTATACTTTTAGGATATTCTATATTATTTTTACATTTATCATTTACTTCTTTTTTCATATCGACTATCTCATGACCTATATCAATAGTTTCATTTGATAGTTTTTTAATTTTTTCAAAAACTTCAGTCTCTGTTAATTTATGAATAGAATTTAAATATTGTATTTGATCGTCATTAACTTGAATGAAATTTCTATCAACAAATATTGTGTTTCCATATCTAGATGGTTCATTTTGAAATGGTAGGGCTATTAAATTACCATATCCACCCTTTGGTAGCGTGTCTTGATTAGGAAACATTCTATCAAATGATGAAATAGAAATATTGCTTATTTCCATAGTCTTAGATAGCAATAGACTTCCCAATTTTCTGGCAGTTATTGCTTTAATATTTATATCAAAGAAAATCCAAATATGTAAACCCTTTCCAGATCTACTTCGTTCTATAGCGATCGGAATTTCATACTTATCACAGATGTTAGCAAATGCTAACACATCACTCTTAATATCATTATTTGTATTTTTATTATCGAAATCTAAGACAAGAAAATAACAAGTATCATTTTCTAACAATGGATAAATTCCAATTGGATTATTTTCATACATATGCTTATAAATAACTTCCTTTGATAAAGGTTTATTTTCTCTATATTGACAATTCTTACATTTTTTGCCCATTGTTTTATTACATATGCCTTTTTTCCATTCGTTTGCGCAGGCCGGAATATAATATTTAATGTTAGGATTATTTTTATCTATTGATAAATATGGGTAAACATCATCCCTACCTTTAAAATAACCCAAAAAGATTTGAACTTTCTCTTCTCGACTTAACGATAACTCATTTTTATTAATAGATGGCTTATTTAATTGCTTTTTCAATGATTCAACTTCACATTGAAGTTTTCTTATTTCTAACTCTTTTATATTTATTAATCTGATAATTTCATTATCACTCATAGGTTATACCTCAACTAACTCCAATGACGAAACAAATTCTAAAATTGATGTTATTGCTTCATCAATAGATATTTCAAGCCAATTATTTCTTGCCATACTGATCATAGATTTGAATTTGTTATTGTAAAGGATAGACTCTAGACTGCTTTTTAGATCAATTATGTTGTTTTCATCTATTAAAGTATCTTTAAATACTAATTTATCTAAATATTTAAAAAAACGATTATTACTAAAATTATTAGTATTGAATAAGTAATAAATATCAAAAATATCTTTATATCTTGTTGACGTGATACCAAACTTTAATAGAGATTTTATTTTTTCTACACATATCTGTTCTTTAGAATTTGCAAGTAACATTACAGTTTTAGAATAGTTACCTAAATCAAAACACAATTCATCTTGATCTATATCCATATCTTTATGAACACCTATATCTAATTTTGTAGGAAAAACATTTCCAAAATTATCAGATATTTCAATAAATACTCTTTTTCCATCATAGTCTTGATGATGAAGTTTTTTTATTGGCAAAGTAATTTTTATTTTATATCTTTATCATTTAACTTTTCTATAAAGGCAGATATAGCCGTATCATCTAACGAATATCGTATAAAATCAATATCTAAATCTTGTGTGGCTCTTCTTTCATCTTTAGAAATAGCCATCATTACTACCCCGCCTTTAATTGTTACATTTTTGTTTAAACCTTTGCTGTTTATTTTTGATAATATAATATCTTGACAAGTTTTTGATATAGCATTTGCATTAGAATAACCATTATTTATATAATCATTAAATATTGAGTTTAAGTTCATTAGAACACCTCTTTCAT
>CANPIH010000128.1 GCA_947574085.1 uncultured Mycoplasmatota bacterium
ATATGGAAGAATTATCTTATTCATTACATTTAGGTAATGATAAAAATAAATCAAAGAAAGCAAGAAGAACAGCAAAAACAAATGATACAAATACTACTTCTTTTAACAATAATGCTATACAAAACCATCAGCAATTATCAAAAGTTGATAAACATAATTTAAGAAAATATGATGAAGCACAAGAATTAATTTGTACGATTAAAGGAACTGCTTCTATTGTTGAAGATACTAAAAATTTGTATTTAGATTTATTTGAAGATGCACGAATTAAATACAACGAAAACCAAAATAGAAATGATAGAAAGATAGAAAACTATTTTAATCATATCTCAAATGATAACAAAAGAGATCTTGCTTGTGAGATTATTATTGAACTTGGAGATATGGATTTTTGGGCTGATAAAGATGATAAATTTAGGAAAAAAATGATTGAAGTTTTTAAAGAACAAATAGTAGACTTGGAAGAAGTTGTACCAAACTTTGAAATAGCAAATGCCACCATACATTTTGACGAATCTAGTCCACATTTACATATTGTTGGTGTTCCTTTTAAAGATGGAATGAAAAATGGTATGGAAAAACAAGTTGGTAAATCTGATGTATTTAATAAAATAAGTTTAGTAAATATTCAAGATAAAATGAGAGAATATTGTATTAATTCATACAATAGAATTTATCATTTAAACTATACTCTTAAAGAAAAAGAAGAAGGAAGAAATGTTGATATTAATGTAGCTAATATGAATGAGTATAAAAAGTTCAAACGAGAACAAGAAAAATATAAAAAACAACTTAAAGAGTTAAATAATAAGGTAGATGATTTACAAAACAAATCTAATGAAATAAATGATATCATTAATAATCTAAAACCTACAATTATGAATAAAAATAACTACTCTATTTCAAGTGATGAGGTAGATAAAATCAAAAAATATTTAGAACAAACTAATGATACTACTTCTAATTTAAGAAATGCAAATGATATAAATATAGTTTTAAAAAAGTATGAAGATGATTTAAGAGAACATTCTAACGAAGTTAGAAACTTAAAAAAGAAAATAAAAACTCGTGATGATAGAATTGAAGAATTAGAATATGATTTAGACAATGCAAATGACACCATTGATGAATTAGAAGATAAAGTATCTAAATTAGAAGAAACATTGAAATACTTTAAAGAATTATGGAAAAAGTTTATAGAATTTTTACAAAATAAATTTTTCTCAAGCGATAAATATGATGAGGTCATAAATGATTTATATGATGAAGATATAATTGATGATAATGAACTAGATGTGATACAAAATAATAAAAACATTGATAAAAGCGACGATTTAGAAAGATAAGAAAATCGTTAAATTGCTATTTTCTTTTTTTAAAAATCTATTAAAACATAACTAAAAGTGATATAATTGGATTATCAAAATTGGAAAGAAACAATAAATAGAGAGAGGTTGATTACAAATGAATTTGATTTCAATTACTATAATTTGTTTATCATTTATTATAGGAATTATACTTATTATTTGGGGAACAATTGAAAAACTAAAAATTAGGAATTTAATTAATAAGTGTGTAAATAAGTGTGAAGGAACACTTATTAAAATAAACGAAATTGAAATTGAACATTATAGAAATAATGATAGTTTACTACGAGATAAAATTAAATCCTATGTCCCAATATATCAGTATTATGTAAAAGGACAAATATATAAAATTAAAGGAACAAATGGAAGTGGGTTTAAAATAGGTGATATTGTAAATATTAATTATAACCCTCAAAATCCATCTGAAAGTTATATAGTAGGATATTCATTTAATATTTATAAAGTGATTTTGATATTAGGTGTAATATTTATATTTATGTCCGTAATTTTTTTCATCTTAATGAAAATAGCATTCTAAATTAATTATTTTGTTTTTTTATTCTATAAGCATTAAAAATAAATAAAGTAAATATTAATAATAATATAGAAGCGATAGAACAGGCGATTCTCATATAATGGTTGTCTATTTCTTGTGGATTATTTGGGTTAATTAGTATAGTTCGATTACTGCCAACTTTAGGATATTTTATTAAAAAATCTGTTATTCGTAATTCTTTATTATATTCTTTATTTTGATATTCATATTTTACTTTTATATAATTGATTTTAGATTGATCAGAAGTAGAACCAGTATAACGATGTCCAGATTCTATTATGGTTGAATTAATTTTAACATAATCTTTAATAGTAATATAATATTTTAAGGTTACTGTAAATGAACAGATAAACATTAACAATGCAAATATAGATATTATTAAATAAGTTTTTGAATTTATGCTATTATTTATTTCAATTTTTATTTTTTTCATATGTGTCACCTTATAGACAACATTTTATCATAATTTTTACTATTTTAAAACTTGATGTAGAAATTTTTTTCAAATTGTTAAAAGGATATTCACATATTTGATTAATTATGCTATTATTGTTACAGGAATTAGTTATTTACTAATTTACTTTAGGAGTTTCAAATAACCTTTGTTATTGCTCCAAAAGGTAAAATCGTCGCACCAAGTGACGTTAATGATTAAATCAATCTG
>CANPIH010000129.1 GCA_947574085.1 uncultured Mycoplasmatota bacterium
CCTTTTGCATATTACAAACACGCTGTAAGTGGATATGTAGTAAGACCTCTTAATTGGGAGGGAATATGGAAAGATGGATTTATATTTGTTGGTGGAAATACAATGTTAAATTGTGATAATGAAGAAGACGCCAAGATGATAGCTGATACATTTAATAGATTCTTTGAATTGTTAAAAGAAAATAAACAGCTAAAATTAGATAATCAAAAGTTAGAATATTGCTTAAATGAATACACATCACTTTATAAAGATGATTATACTAAAGTTGCAATAAAAAAGGTTATTTCTTTAATTAAATCCCATTTTGAAAAAGATGAAGATAATTTTAAAAAAGTAAGTGAAGAAATTATAAAAGATTTATTTGATTCAAACAATGAGAGTGCTGATGAATTAGCAAGATATATTCAAGTTCAAATGTTTAATGTTCCATCTTTTGTTCCTATGGAGGGTAAAAATGAGTAAAGATTTAGAATTGTCTTTTAAAATGAGTGAAGAAGAAAAAGAAAGAATCAAGAAAATTTTACTTGGAAATGGTGGCGTAAGACATTATTTATTGAAGATAGCTGATGGTACTGAGTTAGATGTAGTTGACTATAAAGACTATCAAAGGTTAGAAGAAGAACTTGACGCTCATAGTAAAGGACTTTGTGAAGCTGTGAATGATAAGAATAAATTACAACAAAGGATTGATAATTCTATTAAGTATTTAACAAGTAATAAATGGGGAAAAGATTATGAAATAAGTAATTGTAGAAATCATTTATTGAGTATTCTAAGAGGTAATAAAAATGATTGATATTAAAATCCCCAAATTAAAAAAAGGTGGAGTTATTTCTACACCTATAGAAAATGTTGGTGTAGCTCCCGATGAATATATTTTAGGACTATTTATGACACAAAAAGAGATGTTAGAAAAGATAGAACATCAAAAGAGAGTTATAGATAGACTATCAAGAAAGATTCAAAATAAAAATAAAAAGTATAGGCAATTACAAGCTAGAAAAATGCCTACTACTATGTATGGTAATAAAGTGGTAATAGTTCCTGATAGTATGGCTAATAAGATTATGGTAGCTAATAAAGATTTCTTTGAGATGGGAAGTGATATAACTAATGGAAAATATTGAATATTCTTTAGATAGTTTTGGAAGAGTAAGAAAAACTATAATACCTTTTCCTGATTATGCTGAATCACAAGAAGAATTGCTGAAAAAAGAAGTTAAGATGGAATATGTTGATGATTTTGGAATAAGAAAACTTCTTATTGAAAATCGAAATTTAAGAGAAGAAAATCTAAGGCTAATTGATAGAGCCGAGGAAGTTAATGAAATGAGAGAAAGACATCTTTTAGGATTACAAGCTGAATTAGGCGGATTATATACTGATAAAGAAAATTTAATAAATTACTTAGAGGGGGCTATTGAATATGAAAGAGGCGGTAGCCTATGGAGTTCTAAGAAAAAATTAAAAGTTTATCAGGAAATATTAGATATGGTGAAAAAATGAATAAGGAATTATATGTATATAGGATTTATGAAGCTTGTGATGAAAGTGAAAAAAGTTATAATTATGGAATTTTTGATAGTGAAGTTAATAGAAAGTTGATAGATAGTGGTTATGTTTTTGCTGAAAATAGAGATGAATTTAAAAGCATTATTAAAGAAACATATCCTAATATCAATTTTGGAAGAAAGAAAAATGCTCCAATAGGATTCCAATATTGCTCAGTTGTATATCATAGCAATTATGATAGTTCTAAATCTCAAATACTTAGCTATAAATGTGATTATTGCAAAAGAGAAGTTTTTAATGATGTATTTAGCACTCCATACAATTTATATCAAACATATCACTATATTGGTATTGGAAAGAAAACTGATAATAAATATTATTATTGCTCTCAGGAATGTAAGGATAAACATTGTGAAGCATTAAAACAAGAAGAACAAAATAAAAATGGAAACAACTATGTTGATGAATTTATTACCAAAGAATCTTTTTCTAATTATAATGACGGATTTATATATAAAATATCTAAAAAATCAACAGGAGAGTTTTATATAGATCAAACTAGATATGTTCCTATATTTAGATGGGGACAACATCTAAGAACTGAAAGATTTAGTATAGATAATATATGTGATTATTTGTTTGAAGTAATAGAAATTTGCCCTATACATAAATTAAATGAAAGAGAAAGCCATTATATAAATTTATATAAAAATGACCCATTAAACTTAAATATTATGATTCCTAAAGATAAGGAACAATTAAAGCTAGATATGGAGGTGAATAGTTAATGGAGGAAGAAACTAAAAATGAGATAGTAAAAAAGGTACTAGAAGAATTAAAAAGTAAAAAGTTATTAAAAAATCCTAAATCATCTTATAAAAGTACGGAAAAGATATTATATAGTCTAAATGTATTACCTGAGGCTATAAAGTTGATAGATGATGAAGTAAAGCAATTAGAAAAGGAGATAGAAGATATACCTAAAGCTCCAGCTAAATCAAATACACTTGTTTTAAATGAGAGGGACGC